>QNCQ01000006.1 GCA_003645825.1 Fidelibacterota bacterium | reverse complement strand
TTCGCATCTATTTCTCATAATAAGCCTTGTCTTGATAGCAATTGAAATGTATCTAAGTCGAATTAACAAAATATCATGATGGATAAAGAAGTAAACAAAGTACTACTTGTAGGCACAACAAACCACTTGAGAAGTGAGAACACCTCCCAGGAATACCTTGATGAGCTCGAAAAGCTAGCCTTTACTCTTGGCTACAAAACCGTGGGTCGAGTTATTGTAAAACTGAGAGATGTCTCTCCTTCAACATTTATAGGGAAGGGAAAAGCCTGGGAAATAAAGGAGCTCGCCCTTAGAACCGGCGCAGATGAGGTTATTTTCGATGATGACCTGTCTCCTCGGCAGCTAAAAAATCTCGAAGAGATCATTGGAAAAGAAATAACAGACCGAACCGGTATGATCCTCGAAATTTTCGCAAATCATGCTCGTACAAAAGAAGCTAAAACTCAGATAGAACTTGCCTCCCTCGAGTATCTGCTTCCAAGACTCCGCAGGAGGTGGACCCATCTTGAAAGGCAGATTGGAGGAATCGGAGTAAGGGGCGGTGCAGGGGAAACTCAGCTCGAAGTTGACAGAAGACTTGTCAGAGAACGAATCGCAAAACTAAGAAGAGAACTCATGGAAATAGAGAAAGAAAGAGCTGTACAGAGAAAAAGAAGAGACTCAATGTTCAGAATTTCTCTGGTGGGCTACACAAACACAGGAAAGTCAACAATCATGAATCTTCTAACCCCTGCAAACGTTAAAGCCGAAGACAAACTATTCGCAACCTTAGACACAACAACAAGAATCTGGAACATAGACAGACATCACAAAGTCCTATTAAGTGACACCATCGGCTTCATTAGAAAACTTCCACACAATCTTATAGCTTCTTTCAGAAGCACCCTGAGAGAAGTTGAAGAAGCAGACCTTATAATAAAAGTGGCAGACATCAGCTCATCTCAGTGCCTGGAGCAGCTGGAAAGCGTTGACGAAGTTCTGAAACAAATTGGAGCTAACCATAAACCATCAATCATTGTATTCAACAAAATTGATACTATGAACGAAGAAATATTTAAAAAAGCCCGCCAGTTGTACCCCCAGGCGATATTCATCTCCGCTCTCCAGAAATTGAAGGTGGACAGTATACGCCAGGCTGTTCTGGAAACAATTAAAAAAGAAGAAATCGAACTGAGTTTAAATCTTCCCCTGGTAAAAACAAAGGAGATCTCCTTGCTGAAAAACAATGTGCAGATTCTTAACGAAACATACCTTGATGGTATTGCAAATATAAAATTCAGATGCTATAAAAAAGTCTGGAAGTGGCTGGAGGCAAAAATCTACAAAAATCTCTCTACCGAAAAAGCAAACACCCAGGGTTAGAGGTAATATCCCAGAGGGGATTACTCTACTTCTACTATGCTCCCCCCAACAATGTTTGCTACCACACCCCTTAACCGAACCACATTGCCACGGGGTAAATGAGCCCGATTTGTCAAAATGATAACAAAGGCCTCCGTCTCAGGATCAATCCACATTGGTGTCCCCGTAAATCCTGTATGCCCGTAAGAACCAACAGAAAAGATATCCCCTCTATTGGAAGAATAATCAGTAAATATGTCCCACCCAAGCCCTCTTCCTGAAAACTTCACAAGAGGATAGACCTTCGTCATCTGGAATACTGTAAGTGGTGAAAATACTACAACATCTCCGTATTTGCCTTTATTCAATATCGTCTGAGCAAAAATAGCCAGGTCATTTGCATTCGAAAACAGTCCAGCATTACTAGATATTCCTTTCAGCAAACGAGCCAATGGATCATGGACAATTCCACACAGGGACTCACAAGTTTCATGATAGAAGATGCTGTAGCCATGGGTTTGGTAGAAGCAAGATCAAAAATGGTATTTACTGCCATCTTCTCAGTCTCAGGAATCACCCTCGAAAATCTAAAAGCTTTTCTGCAAACGATATGTCCCTTTCGCCTCACCAAAACCACAGGTTCTGGGGTCTCTCCACTATCTATTGCCTTTCCAATAACAGCACCTATTCTCGAAAGTCTCTTCGAATCCATACCGACCTTTTCTGGAAAAGTAACCGAAGAAAGATTCATAACGGGACGCACATCCCACAAATAAAAACAAAGCTACAACAAACGGGGCTAATCCTCCCCTTATCTGTTCCCTTCCCTGTTTACTAAATTTACAATTGTAGCCCCGGTAGCAGATGAATCATCATAAGCTATTCTAAAGGACTCAACAAATCTATTCTTCCGCAAAATAGCGTGGACTTTTCTTCGGAGTATCCCGGTACCCTTTCCATGAATTATCCTGATTCTTGTAATATTTCTTCCTACACATTCCTCAATGTAATCGCTTATCAGACTCTTTATTTCTCGAGGATTAAATGAATGAAGATCCAGTATACCGTCTATCGGAAGTTCTACTGGCTCTTCCATTCTCACTCACTTTCTTACCTTTTTAGAATCAAAATACATATAAATGCAGATTACAATAAACATCAAGAAGCCAAGAATCTCAGCACCTGAAGAGTCTGCCCAATGCTCTGTACCAATTGCCTTCATCAGTGTCCAGTCACTACTTACAAACTGCTTCCCTATGAAAATTATAAAAGCGGAGATAACCCCCATAATAGCACCACCAGCGATAAAACCACTTGCAATGAGAGTCCCACGATCTCTTCTTTTTGCAGAGAGTTCAGGATCCTTTGTACTCTTTGAAACAAAATGAGATATTATTCCGCCTATAAGAACCGGGGTGTTAAGATATATAGGCAGGTACATTCCAAGAGCAAATGCAAGCGGTGGCACACCTACTATTTCAAGAATGATCGCAAGAAAAATCCCGGCCATGTAAGCAAGCCATGGAGCTGGCTGATGACTCATAAGAGGTTTCAACACTGCAGCCATTGCAGAAGCCTGAGGAGCTTCCAGTCCACCAGGGCCGAATCCATAAGTTTTATAAAGTACCAAAATCACAAACCCTACCGATGCAGCGGCAAACAGAGTTCCAAGAAACTTAAACCTTTCCTGGGTCCTCGGAGTGGTTCCCAGCCAGTATCCGATCTTCAAATCAGTAATGAAACCGCCCGCCATTGATAGAGCTGTACAGACTACACTACCAATTATAAGCGCAGCAAGCATTCCTTTAGAACCAGATAGGCCTATGTTTACAAGAATAACAGAGGAAATGATAAGGGTCATAAGTGTCATACCGGAGACAGGATTGGTCCCCACAATTGCTATCGCTCTCGCCGCTACTGTCGTGAAAAGAAAAGCTATGATAGTAACTATCAGCACACCCGTAATGGCATGCTTGAAGTTAAATTCCACCACACCGACAAGAAAAAAAACAAAAGTTGCAATTATGGTAATAATAATGAGAGTTACAACCCATTTAACCTTAATATCGAGCTGAGTTCTTCTCTGGTTCTCGCTGCTGGAAAGATGTTTCCCCGTAAACTCGGAGACAGCTAGTTTTATTGCTCCACCTATTATCTTTGAGGACTTTATAATGCCAATTATGCCAGCCGCGGCAATCCCTCCAATCCCAACATGCCTCACGTAAGCATTGAAAATTTCCTGCGGGTTCATCTGACTTATTGGCTTTACTGCATTAAGAACGGGCTCCGGAATATATTGACCAATGAAATACACCAGCGGTATAAGAACCCACCAGGACAAAAATGAACCCGCTGCAATTATCGAGGCATACCTCAGACCAACTATATATCCAAGCCCTGTCACAGCAGCACCTATGTTCAATTTGAAAACAAGCTTAAGCTTATCAGAAAGAACCTGTCCCCACCTGAAAACTTCGGTTGATACTACCTCCTTCCAGAATCCAAAACCAGATACGAAAAAGTCATACAATCCTCCAATTACCGCAGCTTTCACAAGGGTCTTTGCCTGCTCTCCACCAGACTCTCCTGCAACCAGAACCTCTGTTGTAGCGGTTGCTTCAGGAAAAGGAAATTCGCCATGCATGTCCTTTACGAAATATTTTCTGAAAGGGATCAAGAATAATATGCCAAGAAAACCACCAAACAGAGAGGCAAGAAAAATCTGAATGAAAGAAGCATTTAACCCGAGAATATACAGCCCTGGGATAGTAAAAATCGCACCAGCCACTATTACTCCCGAGCACGCTCCTATTGACTGTATTATCACATTTTCCTGAAGAGCGTTATCCCTTTTCAAAAGAACAGAAGTCCCAACCGCCAAAATAGCAATCGGTATAGCTGCCTCAAAAACCTGGCCTATTTTCAAGCCAAGATAAGCAGCTGCCATAGAAAAGAGGATAGCATAAAAAATGCCCCACAAGAGAGAATAGGGAGTAACCTCGGGCACAATTTTGTCATCAGGCACTACAGGAATATACTCCTCACCGGGTTCCAGCTTTCTATAGGCATTCTCAGGCAACAAAGATCCCTTTTGAGTTCCTACACTCATGCATCCCCCTTAAATTTTCCTGAATTATATGATCCAAATCTATCTTTCTTGGCTCACCTAACTGTTATTGCAACTTGGGTATAGCCGTCATGCAGAATACCATGACAAAAAGCGCTACCGTTTCAATGACACCAAGCACCATTATGTAGTTACCAAAACCCTTCCCGGTTTCTGCAAGCGCATCAGCAGCTCGAGCACCTGCCTTACCTTGCATGTAGGCAGAAAGCCCCATAGCGAGACCGGCAGCAATCCCTATTATCATCTGATAGAGATAGGATTCTGGGGGTAAATTAGCACCCTGAATGGCATTCCTGAGTATCATCCCGTAGATTGTCTGAGATAGTGGAGCACCAACAAAGGCTATAAGTATAAACGGAGCTGCTTTATTCTGCGCAAAAGCTTTCTTCCAGGCTCCAATCGCAGCCATACCTGCCACACCTGTCCCCAGAGCGGACCCAATAGCAGCAAGTGCCAAAGACAAATTCATATCACCCAAACCCTCAATCATTTCTTTCCTCTCCCTTCTTTAATTTTAACCCAACTACTCCCTAAATGGTTTATAAGGTTTGCCGGACCACTGCATGTTTAAATGGCCCGAAAACTCCAGCATGTTTAACCTTATACCGTGCACTATTACCGCCATCAACCCCAGCACAATATTCAATCCATGTCCGAAAACCAGAACCATCGCTGCAATAAGTGCAGAAAGTGGACCACTTATCCCTGCTCCCAGAGCCATATCATTAAAACTGGAAGCTACAATAACAGTTGCATAACCAACAGCGAACAACCTCAGATAAGAGACTATGTCAGAAAAAGCACTTATAATACTCAACGGTAAATCACCTATCCCGGCAAGAAAACCTTTAAGCAAATTCCCTTTAGGATTTGCAAATAAAGCAGCCAGAAGTGCGCCAGCAATGAATAGATATGCCGTAAATCCTGGTAACGGCTTCCCCAACACAAGATTACCAGCGACAAAGAAAAGACCCCAAAGAATCAAGACCCACCCTATCTCAGATAAGGACCTTAGGGAATTTATATACTTAAACGCGGTAATCAGATGAGCAATAGAAAGCTGGATAACCCCAATTACAAAGGTTATAAACATCATAAAGTTTTGGTTCTCATCAATGAAACTATTTACCCTATCAACTACCAGATACTTAAAGAAAGGCAACCTCGCAATCTTTTCATACCCGAACCAGGTCCCTGTAACTGCACCCCAGATTATCGTTGTAATGCTCAAAACATAAAATAGAATAAATGCTTCTGCCGGCGCTTTTTTATACTTTCTCCTCAAAAGGTAAGTGCCCAGCAGAAAAACCATCCCATATCCAGCATCACCTATCAACATCGCAAAGAAAATACTGAAGAAAAGGAGAAACCAAAAACTTATATCTACTTCATTATATCCTGGCAAAGTGCCCATAAATTTGAAAACTGGATCGATAATCCTTATCCACCTCGGATTCCTTATTAATGTAGGAACTTCCTCAGGAACATCCGGTTCCTCCACTATGTATCCCCAACCCTCTTTATCAGCTCTCTTTTTAAGTCCAGGAACAGTATCAACAGGACAAAAGCCTTGGAGAAAACATATCTTCTCCTCCGCACCCATGCCATATCTGACAAGATTGAATTCGTACTGTTTAAGTAACTCCTCCTTGTATTTAGCAATAGAATCCCTGTATGCGGTCAAATCAAATATCTCTTTATCAACCTTTTCAAGCTCGCTAAGAACTTCCCCATATCGTTTATACACCTCATCCGGATTCTCCTGAGGGATCAGCTCTTCCTTCAAATCGAGATGATCATCCTCTGACTCACCGAAAAGCGCTATATATGCATTAAACTTATCCTGGCCAACCACTACTATATTTTTCTCTTCCGGCAATTTCTTTAAAAATCCTTTCTCAACAGTATAAAGCCTGATATATATCCCATACTTCTGCAACTCTTTTATCAGACCAATAGAAACCTTTCCCCATCTCTCATACCAGTTCAAAAGACTTTCAAGCTCATATTTTTCATTTAAAAGCTTCTCTTTTCCCTGCAACAAGTCAATAAATCTCTTTGTTATCTGTTCAGGGTTTTGAGTTTCTTTCTGGGCTTTGATCTCTTCGAAAGAGTTTATGAAATTTATCACCTTTTCAACATTGGAGATTTTTTGCTCAAGAAGCGAAATATCCTCCGAAACAGGAGACTTTATGTTCTTGATATGCAAGACTCCCAGCTTTCGAAGTTTATGCAAGGCATCATCCTTTTCTTTTTCCAGGAGGAACAGTGTAACCTTCTTCATCTTCACAATCATATTTTCAGGAAACCTCCCTTCTCTTTTCCAGCTTCGCCTTGGCTATTTTACCGCGTACCACCTCTGCCGTCTGCAGATCTCCAAGAAATATCTGAATTTTGCGGATATTTTCGCGAGTTTCCGGTATCTTCACTTTCTCAAAGAGGTTAATTCTCTGAACAGTAACTCTGAGCTCTTCCCTGAGAATCCTAATCTGCTCTTCTAAAACCTGTATCTCAACTTTCTTTTTAATTTGCTCCCGACAGACCTCAATCGCATAATCAACCCACATAGGCGTCGTCATAAAATCATAATCTTTTATCTCAAAAATGACATCTTTAAAAACAGGGATATCTATCCCCGCAACATTCCCGGTGTCCGTAACTATTTCCCTGACCCTGATCAACTCCTCAAGATTAACTTCCTCAGCAAAAACATCCACCCACTCGTAAATCTGCTTCTCTTTTCTTTCTATCTCAGCCTTTACCGCATCAATCTGCCTTACTTTATTTCTAATTTCATTAATAAGCTGCTGCTTCTTCAGTTCAAGGGTCGGAAGGTACCTTGTGAGTCTCGCAAGTATCTCTTTTTGTCTTTTTAGCTCATTCTTGGTAAGTCTTATCTTGGCCATTTCACACAACTACCTCTGCTCAGCTCCCTTATCCGGCCAGAACTTCTTAATTAGCTCTGTTCTCAAACCAGTGTCCTCTGGCCTAAAACACTCAGCAAGAATCTTCCATCCAAGGTCAAGAGCCTCTTCCAGAGGAATATTCACCGAGAGAGCCATCATCTTGCTTTCAAACATCTTTCCATATTTCAAAAGCTTCCTATCCCAATCAGTCATTCTAAAACCCATGGCTCTTTTCTCTTCCGTCTCAAGATACTGAGCATACAACTGTATCATGCCATCCATAATAGCACGATGATCTTCTCGGGTCGCTGCATTTACGTTCTGTTTAAGACGGCTCAGAGAACCAAAAGGTTCGATTCTGCCATTTCTTAAATAAAACTGTCCTTCTGTAATATATCCTGTATTATCAGGAATGGGATGTGTTACATCATCACCGGGCATTGTAGTTACAGCCAGTATTGTAACAGAACCAGCTCCCTCAAAATCCACCGCTTTCTCATATCTTGCCGCAAGCTGGCTGTACAAATCACCAGGGTAACCTCTATTTGAGGGAACATGCTCCATCGTAATTGCAATCTCTTTCAAAGCATCCGCAAAATTCGTCATATCAGTAAGAAGCACAAGCACATCCTTACCTTTCAAAGCAAATTTCTCTGCAACAGCAAGACAGAGATCGGGCACCATTAAGCCTTCCACAATCGGGTCTGAAGCTGTGTGAATGAAGAATATCGACCTCGAAAGCGCTCCACCCTCTTCAAGGGTATTCTTAAAATACATATATTCATCATATTTCAATCCGATTCCGCCAAGGATGATCATATCAACTTCAGCCTGAAGAGCAATTCTGGCGAGCAACTGATTGTAAGGCTCTCCGGAAACTGAGAAAATTGGCAGCTTCTGTGAAACCACAAGAGAATTAAAAACATCGATCATAGGAATATTTGTTCGGATCATCCGGCGAGGGATAATTCTTTTCGCAGGGTTGACAGGAGGACCAGCAACTGGAATTAATAACTCAGTAAGCATCGGCCCCTTGTCTCTCGGCATCCCACTTCCATCAAAAATACGCCCAAGCATATTATCAGAAAATGTCACAAGCATGGGATGTCCAAGAAATCGGACTTCATCACTCGTCGAAATCCCCTGGCTTCCGGCAAAAACCTGCAGATACACAATATCCCCATCAATCTTAATAACCTGAGCTAAGGACTTACCGCGCTGAGTGGTTATCTCAGCCAGCTCCTCGTAGGCTACATCGGTAGCCTTCACGGAAATTACATTTCCCGTTATGCTTAGTATCTTATTATATACCCTTTTCATGTTTCGTATATTCCTCTACAAGTTTTTTTATTGACTCTTCCTGTTGCTTGAATCTATCGGTATCCATTTTGATATAATTCCAGTCTATAAATGACTGCCGGAGTTTGTAAAAAAAATCCCTCGCTTCATTCTTATCCTTAAAAACATATTCCCTTTTCAGAATGTCATACACAACATCAAAAACATATTTCTGCCTCTCAGGCGAAGATGCAGCATCAACTTCGTCAAAAGCATTCTGCTGTAGATACACCGCATCCAGAAACTCCGATTTCAAATAAATAACAAAATCATCCAACGAGGTACCCTCTTCTCCAACAACCAGCATCATTTGATGCACTTCATTCCCCTTAAAAAGAATATCACGAGCATAATCTATTTTTTTCTGACCGATAAAACTCTTGTATTTCGACCAGCTCTCAAGGGGGTGAATCGAGGGAAACCTTCTGGCATTCGCCCTTTCTCTGGAAAGACCATGAAATGCTCCAACTACCTTGAGTGTAGCCTGTGTTACAGGTTCCTCAAAGTTTCCACCTGCGGGACTGACCGTGCCTCCAATGGTAAGGCTTCCAAGCTTACCATTATAGAGCCTGACAAGCCCAGCCCTTTCATAAAACTGCGCAATCCTAGATTCAAAGAACGCAGGATACGCTTCCTCCCCCGGAATTTCCTCAAGCCTTCCAGAAACCTCTCGCATAGCCTGAGCCCACCTCGAGGTCGAATCAGCCAGCAGAAGAACATTTAAACCCATCTGACGATAATACTCCCCTATTGTTGTTGCAGTGTAGACGGAAGCTTCTCGAGCTGCAACAGGCATGGAGCTGGTATTACATATAATTACTGTTCTTTCCATTAATGAACGCCCAGTCCGCGGGTCACTAAGCTCCGGATACTCCCTTAAAATCTCAACAACCTCTCCAGCCCTTTCCCCACAGGCAGCAATAATGACTACGTCGGCTTCAGCATGCCGTGAAGTAATATGTTGCAAAACAGTTTTCCCGGCTCCAAAAGGCCCCGGTATACAATAAGTCCCACCTTTGGCTATAGGAAAAAAAGTATCTATAATCCTGACCTTCGTTACAAGTGGGTCTGAAGGAACAAGCTTTTCTCGATAAGCAGTTATAGGAATTTTAACCGGCCAGCTGAAGTACATCTTTAAATCGATTTCCCGCCCCCTTTCATCCTCTATAACAGCAATTACATCCTTTACCTTATATAACCCCTTATCAACAATAGACTTTACAGTATATTCCTTTCGTAAGTGAAACGGCACGAAAATAAAATGTTCAAAAATTCCCTCTGGTACCCATCCCACGGCTATCCCGCCTGTTACCTTATCCCCTTTCTTTACAAGAGGAGTAAATTCCCACTCACTCTCATAATCGAGAGGATCTTCCATTACACCACGTACCAGAAAGAATCCATGCTTCTCAGCTATAGCGTTCAGCGGATTCTGAAGCCCATCATAAACCCTGGTGAGCATACCAGGACCAAGCTGAACAGAAAGCATCTCACCCGTAAATTCAACCCTGTCTCCAACTTTCAACCCCTTTGTGCTTTCGAATACCTGCATAAAAGCCCTGTCTCCTTGAACCCTGATTACCTCGGATTTCAATCTTTCATTATCAGCGGTGATGGCGTACCCTACCTCATTCTGCATTATCTCGCCATCCACTTCAACGGCAATCATGTTGCCTGTAATTCCTGCAATCTTACCTGTTTTAACTTCGTTCATAGCTCACTTCACATATTTGTTTGTATTTTTCAAAACCCTTCTCTTTGTCAAAAGTTGATAATCTCTCAAGTATTTGCAGCTTATACAAATAGAGTATCAATATATCAATATCAAAATGATGCCCTACTTCCAGCTGTTCTATAAAATCCCATCTTATCTTCATAAGAGCTTTCTCTATCTCAAGAGGATTTAATTCCTTCAAAATCCCCGATGAAATGAAACGGGTTTTATACTCCTGGGAAACTTTCCGGGCTCTTCTATAGCTGGCAAGATCTTCTCTAAGATTATACTCGAACCCTTTATATAACCTGACCACTTCAGGATCAGACTTTTGAATGCTGAAATTCGATATATCAATTTCCTTGAGAAGGGAAAAATCCCCTCGAGAAAGCCACTTTTCCCCCTCCTCAAAAAACTTGTCAATAGTCATGTGGGTTTCCTTACCGAAATAAAGATAGGGAAGCTGCGCTATAAAATAGTAATACCTATCCATCTGCCTACTTCTCGAGTATATCCCTAACCGACGGAGTCAGATAGCTTTTCAGAATCTCAGTCATCGTCTCATCAGTGAAATCATAATACAAATTTTCACCCTTCAAGCCTATCTTAAAACCCTTCGCAATAGAAGGATCGGGCTTCATTTCTATGGCTTCTCTCAGTTCCTCCTTCAGCCTTTCTGTAAGTAAGGCTTCTAACTTACTAACATCTTCCTGGCTGACAAGAACCTCAGCGCTTTGTTTATCCACCCAGTTCTCAACTATATACTTTATCAATCTTCCAACAAGCTCAGAATCTAGAGAATCCGAAACCTCCCGCAACAGAACTTTATTGAAAAGCTCAATGATTTTTTCTTTTGTCGCAAGAACCGTATCGCGAGCTGCCTGCTTGATAGCCGCCTCGGCATTAAGCTTTATCCTCTCTGCCTCTTTCTGTGCTTCTTCAACAATTCTTCTGGCTTCACTTCTCGCATTTTCAACAATCTTTGAAGCATTTGACTTTGCCTCACTCACAATGCTGGCAGCTTCTTTCTGCGCCTCAAGAATCCCGTCTTTTTTAATTTTTTCTATCAACGAATCAAGCTTCGCTTCCATCTCTTACCTCAAAGTAGTTTTTCAAATGGTAACAAACAACCCGAAATATAGCTGATTTCAGATATTTAAAGCAAGATAAACCGGGAATATTTTGTCTGTGGCTCAGGAACATGGTATATACCCTGGCGACACATGTTGAGAATGAAGGAAAAATTGTGTATAAGAAACAAAAAAAGGGGATAACTTAGGAGGTAAACATGATAGGAAAATTGGAAGAAACCTTCAGAATGTTTTCCCGGGCTGGGTCTGGGAACTATCTTTACATTGACGAGCTCCAATAACCGTCTGTCACTGTGTTTCCCATGATAACCCTTGAATGCCCCACAAATCAATTGCAAGATTCCCCTTTCTCGAATAAATTTAAGCTGCTTTTTGCCACCCTAGCTCAGCTGGTAGAGCAGCTCACTCGTAATGAGCAGGTCGTCGGTTCGAATCCGACGGGTGGCTCAAAAGAACAATTCAGGATTAATGTTTATACTTAAAATCTTTGGGGTTCCAAGTCCTTCAGGCAAGAATAATAGAGAGTAAAACACTTCTACCTTCTCAAGGGAAAAGCCAAAACCAAAGGCCTTTTTTGTCTTCTCTCCTATCCTTTCGAATCCAGTATTTATCTGGAGTCTATCAAAAACAACAGCTTTTAGACCTATCTGAAATCCGCTGATTTCAGTGTTGAGTTCAGATATAAGATTTAACCCAAAAGAGATGATAAAAGGACTCCCAACAAAAAGTTCTGGTCGTATAATTCCAACCTTTATCATGCGGGGTAGATATGCATCGTTGAACTTCCCTCCTGAATAGAAAAACGGATTTTTTAGAAGAAGACCGAGGATCATGTCTCCAGGAATGTCTGTTCTCAACCCGACATCCGCAGAGATCCCTTTGCTTATATCATCGTACAGCACCTCATTCAGGTACTTCAACGAGAAACCAAAAAGAATCCTCCTTAGGATAACCTGGGAGAAACCAGCTGTCACATTCAGATAGCTCGATTCCACTATCCCATCGGGTTCATCTGTAGGCAGCTTGCGGGTTTCTATGCCCGGTATTCTGAAATTGTAGACTCCAAATCCAATAGTCCTGTTTTTCCACGGAAAAGATAGCACTATATTGTCACCACTGACATCTGCGAACCAGAAAAAGTGTGTAAATGACAGTTTAAGCTCCTTTGAGAAGGTTCCTGCCGGATTGTCGAATAATGCTCCTGGATCACCAGCAACCTGGGAGAAGACAGATAAGGAAGCTATTGATGGAGCGGAAGCCGGGATCACAAGATAGGCCATACCATAATTTTTATACCCCCCTTTTGTAGCACCAACGATAGAAACCAGTGTACATAGTATAAGGATAACCTTTTTAGAAAGTAAACTGCCACGAAAATACATGACTCACTCCTTCTCCGGGTATACCAAAGATCATTGCATAGTCCAGGATCGAATCAATATCCCCGATGAAATCGTACTTCAGTCCGATTCCAGATGCAAATGATCCATTATTCAAGCCTATTCGAACCCTGGCCAGCTTGCTGAGGGTGTAACCTGCTCCAGCGTGGATCTTGAACTCCTCTCTATCAGAGTATTCGATATCCGAGACCAGTTCAACTTTCTCAAGAATTTTCAGATAAAAGCCTGCTTTAATAAGAGTTGGAAACTCGTCAATATATGTGCTTCCCTGTTCAGGGAACAGTTTCTGGGTATTGTATGAATAACCAGAACCAGCGTCACAAACTGTAATACCCACTTTAAAATTTGTATGGACATTGTAGAACAGACCGAAGTCAAAGCCGATTCCCTTTCCTGTTATTTCCACCAGATCATTTCTGAGAATCTTAAGGCTGATCCCCAAGGAAAGCTTCTTGAAAAATCTGTTTGAAAATGACATGAAAAAAGCGTCTTCTCCAGTATTGTAGATTTCGTCGACCAAGCCAGAGTACGTTCGCCCTTCAATATCTTTCACCCCGGCGTGTATCCAACTTAGAGACAATCCGGCGGTTGGTTTTAGAGGTAGGGACAGGCTTATGCAATTAAAGACTCTATCGAGAGAAAGAAAGTAGTGTGTAAATGAAACATACCTCCTGGCCACAAAGGATATTTTAGAAGGGTTGTAGTAGAAAGAAAATCCATCTGGAGGAGCTGCAACACCCGAGTTCCCGAACGCAATTGCTTTTGCTCCCAACCCAAATCTTAAGTGTGCCCCTGCAAAGCCACCATTGCCCGCTGAAGCTACCTCGAAAGTGAAAAACAATGTCACCACTGTTAGAACGAATCTTTTCATAAGCCTCACTTTATTACTATCACTTTTGTCCAGTAATAACTATTTTGAACCCCAGTCTTTATGTTCAATCTGCAAAAATATACTCCATTTGCTACAGGATTACCGTTGTTGTCCTTTCCATTCCACGATTCGCTATGATCACCTGCTGTGGCGATGAAGTGATTGTCCCCTTTATAAACGAGTTCCATAGCAAAATTGAAAACTTCGAGTTGTACATTGGAAGGTTTTTCCAAAAAGTACTGTATTCTTACGTGTCCTTCATCTCCTATCCTGTTATGGAAGTTTGGTGCAAATGGGTTTGGATAAGCATAAATTCTCATCTTGCCGTTTTTTTTCGCCGGTTGGAAAGCCCTCATTATATTCCAGGTTGTTCCATCATCGTTAGTTTTTGCCAGCCCGTCTCCTGTTCCTACCCAGAGAGCGGGAGGATTTTCCCTTTTGTCGACAAGGGCAGCATAGACTTTTTCACTGAAAATAGCCTCGTTTTTCTCCGTATCTACGATGTAACCGAATTTTGCCCAGTTCTCCCCATCTATCGATTTGTACAACCCCTCATCTGTGCATGCATAAACAATAGAATCGGAGGCAACAATGTTGTAACACCATGGACCTTCTAAAGTAGTAGTCCATGTAAGTCCACCATCCTCTGTTTTGCTTAAAGCCCTGTACTCATTTGGACCCTCCGCTGGAAGCGTAGCAGCCCAGATTATAGTTTTTCCATTATAAACCTGCCTTTCAATGTCCACCACCCAATTACCAGATATCCCTCCATTTTGAGCAGTGATTCGTCTCCAACTTATACACCCTTCTTCATTTACAATCCCGAGGTTGATCCCACCTGCAGTTCCAACCCATATTGTATCACCATAAGTAAGCACACTAAATCCTTTATGATTGTGATTCCCTAATGGGGGATCCCTTGGATCGATAACATAATCTACGGGACCACATTCAAGAAATTCTTCGTCATCGGATGGGAGAGGCACTCTTTCCCACGTCTTTCCCCAATCGGCTGTTCTTCTCAAACCACCTGCCCAGCTTGTTATATAAACCCACCTGTCTGAGATCGAAATGTCCCACGTAGTATTCATTATTGGAGTAGTAACCGGCAGGAATCTTACTCTGTTTCCATACCAGTCTGAAACTGTATCTGTGTTCTCATCAATCGGTTGTGAGACAAAATGCCAGCTTTTACCATAATCTTTCGAATAAGCTAACCCACCTCCCGTCTGAAGTTCCCCCTGGAGGAGCGATGAATCAAACACTGCTGCAATCCATATAACAGAGTCCCTTACATCTATGGCTGAAATTCCTCCTTTTGGTAATCCTCCCGTTGCGGGAAGATAACTTTTAAAAGTTTCCCCAAAATCCTCTGTTTTGCTTAGTCCTCTCCCGGTGGCAAACCACAGAATATTCTGACCCTGGGACACTATAGCCGTAATTCCGTTACTCGCCAGCCCAGAGTATTCAACTGTGGAATCGCTGAGGGAAGGGCTAAGCAGCCGAAAAATCTGGGAATGAAGCTGGCTGACACAGAAAAAGAGGATTAAAATATTTAAAAACCAGCGAGAGGAATTTTTGCTCTTAATTTGTGTTCCCATAGATTATGGACAACTCCCTATTTTAAAGTATCCATCGCTTACATCACATCTCGAGAAAAGATAAATATCGGATAGCCTAATCTTGCATGTCTCCGAAATACCTGCTAAGCTTGGCACTGCCCAGAGATATTGCCCAGCAGAGGCGTCTGTGGTATCAATAACACTGTAACTGTATCCATCTGTGGAAATTTCAATCTTAAGCTTCTCTATGTAAGCACTTTCCCATCTTATATTCAAAGTATCACCGTGCTTAACGCATTCCCCTCCATTTGGAGAAATAATTGTTACTCCTGGACATTTTACGGGAGCTTCGATAGTATCACTATGGGCACCCTGTTTATCCTCTGCGAAAAAGTAGAAAATGAAAAGCCCCTGAAGCTTGCTTTCCCGATTTGAAGGTTGGTGCACAGTAAATATTCCATCTCCAGCAACCATATCCCCGCATTTCCCATCATCTCTCAGTGCCCAGCTTGGATCCGATGTAACTTCCCCTGTGGGAAGCTCTATTATGTATCTCACAGATAAAATGTCATTAAGCCCCTGAGGATCCTCAGCCTTTACTTCGAAAATTAATGTGTCTCCCTTTTCAAAGCTTTCGGGTGCTCGGAGTAAAGATAGGCCTGGTGGTAGATTTTCGAATACTCTCTTGGTAGTAGAAACTTTTTCTGTAACTTTTCCGCGTGCATCTTCCGCCCAAACAGTCAGTTCATAGGTTCCATCTTCAAGAAACATTTTTGAAAACTTCCTGGAGTAGGTTCCATCTCCACGGATAATATCTCCATCAGTACCGTTATCGTTTAGAGTTCCGAACAAAATCTGTTTTTCATACGATGTATCCTGCTCTAATATAGCGAGATGGAAGAATACTGAATCAATGTATTCGGAGCCGAGAGAGTTATACACCCTTGCAGAAATGAAAAGAGAAGAATCTTTTCTGATGTAATTAAAATCGATTTCTCCAACCACAAATTCATCCTCGGAAGAAGTGGGTTGTTTATCCTCGCAGCTCCATAGAATTAACATGCACACCAATATTATGGAATATAAAACCTCTTTAAAAAACAATCGCACCCCACTCCTTTAAAGTTCCCGTATTTGTTACCTTTAATCCAAAAGTTTCTGCTTGCGTTATGAAATTCTCCATATCTTTTTCTAGAATACCTGTAAAAATCATACGAGGGGGAAACTCCCCAAATTTTCCTATAGAATTTAGCAATTTTACATTGGACTTAATATCAATATTTGAGACTATAAGATCAAAATCAAAGTCATCAATATCAATGACGTCACAAATTTTAAGTTCAACTTTTTCCTGAATTCCATTAAGTGATATATTTTCGTAAAAATTCTCTTTTATCCCCTCATCATTATCAACGCACATCACGTTGCCTGCTCCGAGCTTTACGGCCGCGATTGCCAGTATTCCAGAACCACACCCAGCGTCCAGAACCGCCATCCCTTTTTCTAAATATTTTTCCAGAAAGAATAGCGCCATCTGGGTTGTAGGGTGCGTTCCTGTTCCGAAAGCACATCCAGGATTTATAATAATGTCTACTAAGTTCCCACCGGATTTTTCTCGCCACGGGGGTCGTATATATATTTTCTCCCCTATGCGCACGGGTTCAAAATACTTTTCCCACCTTCTGCTCCAACCATCATCTGCGATAGTATTGAAACTTATTTTTGCTCCCTTTATACCAAATTCTTCCAGAGCTGAAATTATTTGTTCTTTAGAAAGACTTTTTCCTGACTCAAAATACACTCTTACTCTATTTTTATCCTCAATTATTCCCAAACAACCTAATGAATACATCGCCCCAGAGACAAGATCCGTATCTACCTTACCTTCTATCAGCACCTCTTTCCATGTATCAGAACTTTTTCCCATAGCTAATTCTCCTGGAATATATAATCAAGCAATACTTGCCCTACAACTTCCAAGCTTTTTGGACTACACTTGTCCGGCGTATCGTAAAGAGTGTGCCAGTAATTGTGAAACCTATCAGGGTATTCAAAATCTATTATATCGATAGACGAAATACCGGCTATTCTATAAAGAGGGACATGATCGTCATAGATGTAGCTCCCAAGTCGATACTCAAATTGTCTGTAGCCTCTCTTTCTTGCAATATTCCATATCTTCTTTACCATTTCGGGTGCAAATTCATAAGAAAATCTCTCGATAGGAATGGATAAAATTTTATCTCCTACCATATCAATTACAATTGCTTCATTAGGTTTAGGTACAGGAAGTTTGTTTGCAAAATATTTTGATCCAAGGCAGAAATCTTCAGTTGATCCTTGATAACCCCAGTCTTCTCCATCGAAAAATACAAGATATACGGTTTTGAGTGGCATTTTCTTATCCAGCAATTCAGCCAGGTGGAGAAGAATTGCTACTCCGCTTGCTCCATCATTAGCCCCTATGATTGGGTATCCCCTTTTCCCGGCTTCTGGATGACACTCGGCACGGGGGCGGGTATCCCAGTGGGCTCCAATTAGCAAGCTTTTTTCACTCCTACCTCTAAAAAGGGCAATTACGTTGGTAAGCTCAAGATCTGTACCGTCTGCTTTTATCTTTGCTGTAAAGTCCTGAATGATAATAGAGTCTGCCCTGGGCTTGAGGAAATCTACCAAGAAGCCCTTTAGCTTTTCATGACCAGGAGCCCCTGGGAATCTGGGGCCCATCTTGCATTGTTCGAGGAGATACTCGTAAGCTTTTCCCCCACTGAACTCAGGAACCTGTCCACATCCCAAAAACATAAAAAGAGGTATAATTATTATCCGTACAAATACCCTTTTCCCCAAGATCTATCCCCTTATGGCAATATTTACGTTGAAACCACCATTTCTATTTATTCTTTTCCCCGTGTAGATATCAAAACTTTCCCCATATTCAAAGAAGATGCTCCCGGAAACCTTGTTAGTAAAGGAGTATGTAATTGTCGGAGTAATTTTCCAGCTCCAATTCTCTCCCTGCCTGGTGAATTTTTTCCCAGTTTTCATCTTTGCCTTTCTTACGGTTGAATTGAAGTCAAAGTTTAGATTAAACTTAATATCATTTTCCAAACTAACATCATTCATGAACGGTAAAGGTATATTCAAGCCACCTCTTTTATGGTAGGAAAGAGAAAATATCGCACCCTTATTCTCTGTAATTTGTGTGTCACCTTCACGCACCGTTATGGTTCTTCCCATATTGAACCTCAGGTTGCCGTTTATGCCTGATTTAAGGCTGGCTGAAATAGAAAACAAAGGTTGAAAATTCGAACTATAAGAAGCACTAACCTCCCTGCCATTCTGAATTATTATAACCTCTTTTCCTGAGAACCCATGGTCTGCTGACATTGAACTTACATATTCTTTAAGGAAAGGTATTTTCTGGAGCCCTGAAATCCGGAGGGACCATGAGGGAAATGGAATCCCGTCTCTGCCGTCCTTCCCAAGAGGGAAAAATCCTCTACTCAGATTTTCGTTTCTCTGCATTTGGCTTTCAGTGACAGCATGGTTTTGCATATAGTTGAAAGTTAAAGATACATTATTTGATATTTTGAGTCCACCATTCATAGAAAGATCAAGGTTATTTACAATATTATCCTTTCCCAGCCCTACCTCTTCCTCAACAATGGGCAATCCCGGATCTTTTTGTAGCCCGATTCTGTACAACACTCCAGGATGACCGATCCTGCCACGGTTCGTTACGGAATTGCCGACTGAATAGGTGACAGATATTGGCTGAAATTTGCTCAAAAATGAGTAGAGACTTTCGAGAAATTTTATTTCTTTTCCATCCTTCTTCTCTTGTTTTTGCTTCGAAGCTGTTCCTCGCCTGTATCGGGAAAAACTTCCCGGTCTTGAATAGCTTCGGCTTTTTGCCCTTTTGGGTTTATAAAAGAGCTCGATTATGGAGTTAGGAGAGAAATTCACAGAGGCCATCATTCTATTCTGGTTACTTATTATATCCACACTTTTTGTAGCACTTGTAAGAGGTTCGCTCCAGGTGTAGTTCGAGCTATAAGAAAAATTTGGCTTAAGGAAAGATAGAATTTTCGGGTTAAATGTGAGATTATAACCTTCGGATACTCCTGTGATTCTTCCTGGTTTTAATTCTTGAATT
>QNCQ01000005.1 GCA_003645825.1 Fidelibacterota bacterium | reverse complement strand
GGAGATGTTCAAGGCGAATCTGCATGTTGCGTATATTGTTATAAATCCGCGTTTGCCAATTAACCCCGGAATCGTAAAAATAAAGACCAGTCTTAAAAAAGATATTGGTATCACTGCTCTTGCCAATTCTATCACCTTAACTCCGGGGACGCTCACAGTTGACGTGAATGAGAAAAAGGGGGAGTTGTATATTCACTGGATCGATGTTGAAGATACTGAGGTTGATAAAGCTACACAGAAAATTGGAGGAAGATTTGAAAAAATATTACTGGAGGTATTCGAATGAAGTATCTTAGATGGTTTTTAGGGCTGATTTTTGTGGGGTGTTTTTTGTATTTCAATTTCTTCATATATCAGGGGGATATAATTTTTAAGCTGATAAATGTGATTCTGTTTAGCGCGCTTTTTGTCTTGTTTCGGGTTATTTTTGGTCCAAGTCCGGCTGACCGCATTGTTGCAGTGGATATTCTTGGGATTCTGATAATTGGTATGCTTGCGCTGATAGGGTTATATTATGATAAGTCATTTTTTATGGATATTGGCCTGATCTGGGCACTTTTAAGTTTTATCGCATCGCTTGCATTTGCTAAAATTCTCGAGGGGAGGCAGCTGGATGATTAGAGAAATAATTGGAATGGCATTTATTATTTTGGGGATAACGTTTGATTTCCTTGGTGTTCTGGGGCTTGTAAGGCTTCCGGATGTGTACAACAGATTGCAGGCAGCAACAAAATGTGTTACCTTTGGCTCAGCGGGTGTCTTGTTTGGGGTGTTTATTCTTCAGGGGTTTAATAATTTTGGGTTTAAAGCGCTTATAGGTATTGTATTTATTTTTCTTACATCTCCAGTGGCAGCACATGCAATCTCGAGAGCCGCTCATAGAAGTGGTATACCTCTGACAAAGGAGACCATTGTTGATAAATATCAAGAGGATCATGAATTGAGGGAAGGGTAGTATGTATGCACCAAAGCTAAGGGAATTGAAAGAGGCTTTAAGGTCTTTGTTTTCGAGACCTTATACGACTAAATTTCCCAAGGAAAAATATACGCCACCTGAGGAATACAGAGGTTTTCCGGAGTACTTTGAAGAAGATTGTGTTGGTTGTGGCACCTGCTATCAGGTTTGTCCAGCGGGAGCAATTGAAATGGAAGATTCATTGGAAGAGAAGAAGAGAGTTTTGAGGATTAATTATGCATCGTGTATACAGTGTGGCCAGTGTGAAGAACATTGTATTACCGGTAAGGGGATAAGGCTAACGAGTAAGTATGTCGTTCTCATCCCGGACCTGGAGAAAAAAGATTATTATAATTCTATAGAAAAAGAGCTTGTGTTATGTGAGGTGTGTGGTGGAGAGATTGCGTGTAGGGACCATCTGAAATTCGTTAAAGATAGGCTTGGTGCAAAGGCGTATGCCCATCCAAACTTTTTAATTGAGGCTCAGAGAAATTTTAATGAGCCTGCGGAATCTCATTACAAAGGTAAGATAAGGAGGGAGGACTACATTAAGGAAATCTGTCCGATATGCAGGCACAGAATTGTAGTAGAGGATGAATTTTAGTCAGCTAAAATGTTATATAGATAGAAGCGGATACAGAAAAATTTTATTGCTTGGACTTGGCAATGAATTCAGGGGTGATGATCAGGCAGGCTTACTGTTAGCGAAAGTTTTGAAAGAGAGGTTGGCCTCCGACTATGATATAAACCTTGTTCTTGCCGGGACGAATCCTGAGAACTATCTTGATAAAATTATAGAGTTTGCTCCGGATGTGGTATTTGTTGTTGATTCTGCTGATATGAAAGAGGAACCTGGAGTTGTGAGGATGGTAAATCGGAGTGATCTTGATGGGAATTTATTTAGTACTCATGCCTTTTCACCGGGTTTGATAGAGGATTATGTTAGGAGTCAGATTGACTGTGAGTTTAAGTATTTGTTAATACAGGGGAGAAGCTTTTTATTGGGGCAGTCTATTTCTAGTGAAGTTAAAAAAAGCATAGAAGAGTTTAGGTGATGGAAGATATAAGCAGGTTATTTCCGTTTTATACCTTGAAGACCTTCAGGCAGAGGATTGGCTGGATAATAAATCTCAGGTGGGTTGCTATTTTTGGAATTCTCACAGCGATTCCTATAGGTAAGTATCTTTTTACTTTTAATATTCCTTACGATAGAATAACCTTTCTGGCGACCCTCTTGATCCTTTTTAATCTTGTTTACTTTTTTATTTATAAGTATTTCTCTTTTAAATCTTTCTTGCAGGAAGTTGTTTTTACAGAGGCTCAGATATTAGTTGATTTTATTCTTATATCGTTTATGGTGCATTATTCAGGGGGGATAGAAAACCCATTTTATTTTCTTTATATTGTTCATATAATTATATCTGGAGTGTTGTTTCAGGGAGTTGTACCATTTGTGAATACGGTATTTGCTTCGCTGCTGCTAACTGTGTGGACTGTTCTGGAATATAGCGGTAAAGTTCCCCTATACAGTTTGAACCATTCAAGATTTGGTTTCTCTCATGTTCTTATTTCATTGATAGCATTCTATGTGCTGGCATTTGCCTCAACAGTTGTAATTGTGGATTTTATTAACAGGTACAGGAAGTTGAAAGCGATAATAGATGAAAAGTCCAAACTTCTTGAAATGACGATTAATGAGAGGGATAGAATATTCAGGTTTACAGCTCATGAGTTGAAATCTCCCATTACAACGTTAAAGAGTACTCTTAGCGTTTTGAATTCCATATATGCTGATAAGATAGATGAGGAAACAAGGAATTTGTTGAGGCGTGCCGAGCAAAGGGCAGACCAGATTCTGGATATGGTTAAGGATATGATAGAGATTACGAGATATAGGAGAACAGAAGAGGAAGTTGTTAAGCTTGAGAAGGTGGATTTCTGCAAATGGTTGGATGATATTCTGGAATCGCAAAAGGTGTTTGCAAAGAGTAAGGGAGTGGAATTTGAGATAGGACCTGTTTCGTGTGCTATGGTTGTTATCGATACGAATAGTTTGAGCAAGATTGCTATTAATCTGGTGAACAATGCTGTTCGTTATACCCCTACTGGAGGTAAAGTAACAGTTACTCCGTTTGTGAGGCAGAGAGAGTACGGAATTATAGTTTCTGATACCGGTATTGGTATAGCGGAGGATGAAATAGATAAGGTTTTTGAAGAGTTTTATAGAGCCAAAAATGCAAAAGAAGTGGAGAGGTTAGGAACGGGGCTCGGCCTTTCGCTTGTTAAACAAATTGTAGAGAGGCTGGGAGGGGATATAAAAGTAGAGAGCAGGTTAGGTGAAGGGAGTAAGTTTACAGTAACATTGCCTTTTAGCAGCTAAGAGATTTTCCAAAATGAACCTTCTCAATAGTGGGAACAAGAATTTCAATTGTTTCAAATTTAGATATTTTGGGTAACCAGCACTAACGGAGAAACTTGGCACTATTTTTGTCCCAACTTATGTAGATTTAGCTATGTGAAGTTGATTGAGTTTGAGGTTATTTTATTTTTCTTAATAGTTTTAAGAGGAGATAATGGTGGTGATATCCCAGCAGATTAGAGAATTTCGGAAAAGTTCCTCCTGGATAAGGAAAATGTTTGAGGCTGGTATAGAGCTGAAGAGGAAGTATGGGGTGAATAAGGTCTGTGATTTCTCCTTGGGTAACCCTGATTTGATGCCTCCAGATGAATTCCAGTATTTTCTGGAGGAGGAATCAAAAAAGACAGGTCCTTTTTTGCATGGATATATGCCCAATGCAGGTTATGTTGAGACACGGGAAGCTGTGGCTGAGAGTTTGAGGAAAGAAATCGGGGTTGATTTTACTCGGGATGATGTGGTAATGACATGTGGGGCTGCCGGTGCTATGAATGTGGTTTTGAAGTCCATTCTAAATCCAGGTGAATCTGTTGTGATTTTATCTCCTTATTTCGTTGAATATAAATTTTATGTTCTCAATCATAATGGAAAAATTGTTGTTTCTGAGACCGATGAGAGATTTCTTCCGGATATTGCTGATCTTGAATCCAGAATTGATGGAAACACACGGGCTGTAATAGTGAATACCCCAAATAACCCAACAGGAAGAGCGTATGATGAGGCAATTCTGAAGCAAGTTGGGGAACTTCTGAGGGAAAAGTCGAAAAAGTACGGTAAGCCCATTTTTCTTATTTCAGATGAGCCGTATCGTAAAATAGTTTTTTCGGATTCGAAATATTTTGCTCCCGTGAAATTTTATGAAAATACAGTAATTGTTACTTCCTTCTCAAAAGATTTGTCGATACCCGGAGAAAGAATTGGTTATATTGCAGTTAACCCTGTCATGGAGAATAAGGAAGAATTGATTGATGCGTGTATTTTCTGTAATAGAATTCTCGGGTTTATTAATGCACCGGCGTTGATGCAAAGGGTTATTAGGAATGTCATAGAATTTTCAGTGGATGTTGAAGTATATGAAAAGAGAAGGAATTTGCTTTTTGAATCTCTGAAAGATATGGGATATGATATAGTGAAGCCGGAAGGTACATTTTATATGTTTCCGAGGAGTCCTATCGACGACGATGTGGAATTTTCGAAAGTGCTTCGGGAGGAGCTTGTGCTGGTTACGCCGGGTGTTGGGTTTGGGAGAGCTGGTTATTTTAGGATATCGTTTTGTGTAGATGAGAAAGTTATAGAGAAATCTCTGGAAAGGTTTGAAAGAGCTATTAGGAAAATTAGGTAGGAGTACCAATGGGAGACAAAAAGACTAAAGGGCATGTGGTAGTAAACATTGAGGAGTGCAAGGGGTGTGGTTTGTGTGTAGAAGCATGTCCTGTTAACGTTTTGTATCAGTCAGAGAAGTTTAACACCCGTGGATATCATTACGCGCAGTATAAAGGTGATGGGTGTACTGGTTGTGGGATTTGTTTTTATAGTTGTCCAGAGCCGGGAGCTATTACTGTGTTTAAAAGATGGGATAAGATAACGGAAAAAAGGTTTTGTAAGAATTGCGATGGTGAGAGATTTGTTTTTACTCTTGAAGATAAACCTGGAAAGTATTTTTGTACAGCCTGTTTAAAAGAGGTGTGAAGATTGGAGGTAAGAATAAATGGCTATTACTCAGTTTTTAAAGGGAAATGAGGCCGTTGTTAAAGGGGCCATTCTGGCAGGGTGTCGGGCATTTTTTGGATATCCAATAACCCCTGCAAGTGAAATTGCTCATACGGCGGCGTATTATATGCCTTTGGTTGGGGGGACTTTTCTGCAGGCTGAGAGTGAAGTTGCTGCTATTAATATGGTATATGGTGCAGCGTCTGCTGGAATAAGAGTCATGACGGCTTCGTCAGGTCCCGGAATAAGTTTGAAACAGGAAGGCATTTCCTATCTGGCGGGGTCTGAACTGCCATGTGTTATTGTTGATATTATGAGGGGAGGACCGGGATTAGGTAATATCGCTCCTGATCAAAGCGATTATAATCAGGTTGTTAAAGGGGGTGGACATGGTTCGTATAAAAATATAGTTCTTGCTCCCAATTCAGTGCAGGAAATGTTCGATTTTGCGATTCTTGCATTTGACCTGGCTGACAAGTACAGAAATCCTGTTTTTATACTGGCAGATGGTTTTATTGGCCAGATGATGGAGTCAGTTGAAATCAGGATTCCCGAGGTAAAGGAACCTGAGAAAAATTGGGCGGTTAAAGGAACTGTCGAGACCATGGATAATTTGATTACCTCAATAGAGCTTGATCCCGATGACTTGGAACGACATGTTTCGAAATTGCAGCAGAAGTATAAAATAGTTGAGGAGCAGGAGGTAAGATATCAGAGTTATATGCTCGATGGGGCGGAAATTGTGATTGTGGCTTTTGGAATCGTCTCGAGGGTAGTCCAGACTGTGGTTGACGAGTTAAGAGAAAAAGGTGTTAAAGTGGGGATGTTTAGACCTATTACATTGTTTCCATTTCCGAAAAATGAGATAGCTGACATTGCCAATGAGGTGGAGTCTTTTCTCGTTGTTGAGATGAATAATGGCCAGATGTTTGATGATGTAAAACTTGCGGTAGGTAACAGAAAGCCGATTTATTTTTACAATAGATTAGGAGGAAATGTGCCGACAACGAAGGAAATTTGTGATAAAGTAATGGAAATTTTGAGGAGATCATGAGCAAGGAAATATTAAAAAAATCGGAAGTGTTTTATGAGGTTTATGAAAGAAAGCCGGGAGCGGATAAATTAACCACTACTTACTGCCCTGGATGTGGACATGGTATAATTCATAAAATGATTGCTGAGGCACTTGAAGATTTTGGCGTCCAAGATAGAACTATTTTCATAAGTCCCGTCGGTTGTAGCGTATTTGCGTATTATTATTTCCATACGGGTAATGTTCAGGTAGCTCACGGTAGAGCTCCTGCTGTAGCGACGGGGTTGAAGAGGGCTAATCCAGATAGTATCGTGATAAGCTATCAGGGGGATGGTGACCTTGCAGCCATAGGGGGGCTTGAAATTCTTCATGCGGCTAATAGAGGTGAAGGGTTTACCGTAATTTTTGTTAACAATGCTATCTATGGAATGACTGGCGGTCAGATGGCCCCTACTACTTTAATCGGACAGACGACAATGACCACACCGCGAGGGAGAGATCCAGTTAATGATGGTTATCCTATTAGGATGAGCGAGATAATAGCAACACTTGAAGCCCCGGTATATGTGGAAAGGGTTATGTTATCCGATTCAAAGGAAATAATGAAAGCTCGAGCTGCGATTAGGAAGGCTCTAAAGGTGCAGATAGAGAAAAATGGTTTCGCATTCGTTGAAATTTTATCTCCATGTCCATCGGGTTGGAAGATGACCCCTTCTCAGGCAAAAAGATGGGTAGCTGATGTCTTGAGCAAGTACTTTCCTGTTGGTGTAAAGAAGGATATCTCAGCTGAGTTCGAGGGAAGAAAAAAAGAGGTAAAGAAGGTTTCAAAGGAGGAGATTGCGAAGATACTGGGGATAGTAGAGGCTGAAGAGGTGGATAAGAGAGTGAATAAATATGTTGATAAAGATGTTTCGGAGGAAATTAAGGTTGCTGGCTTTGGTGGTCAGGGTGTGTTGAGTCTTGGAATAACCCTGGCATACATGGGGATGAAGCATGGGTATAAAGTTAGCTGGTTGCCCTCTTACGGTCCGGAGATGAGAGGAGGAACTGCTAACTGCCATGTAAAGATTTCGAAGGGTAGTATAGGGTCACCAGTTGTTTCGTATCCTACATTGCTGATTGCCATGAATAGACCTTCTCTTGATAGATTTGAGAATGATGTAGTATCAGGTGGAATAATAGTTTATGATAACTCTCTTATTGATAGAGAGCCTGTAAGGAGCGATGTCACAGTGATTCCTATCCCTGCTACAAAGATCGCTGATGAGATAGGAAGTACAAAAATAGCAAATATGGTTGTAGTTGGTGCTATTGTGAAGTATCTGGATTTGATGTCGGTGGAATATATTATTGATTCGATTGACCAGGTTATAAAGAGCAAGAAACTTGCTGATATGAACAGGGAAGCGATCAGAAAAGGTGTAGAGTATATGACGACAAATTATAAATTGGGATAGAGGGTTGAAAGAGAAAATTAAAGGTTTAGTCCCTGACAAGGATAGTGAGAAAAAACTGACTTTTGGTTTTATTTCTATAAAGGTGGATGTATTTTCTATATGTTAGATTGCAGGTCCTGGCTTTCCAGGTCAGGGCTCCTTGACTGAGATTTCTTCCAAATTTCTGGAAAAAAGCTATAGAAAGAGATTCATTCCTGGGTGGTAATATCTGAACTGAGTATTGTTGTTTGTGGGAAGAATATTAAAGGGTTTAGCTGGATTGTTTTTTTTGTTTATACCGTCATTCTTGTACAGGGTATACAATATGAAAAGGGTATTCTCAGCTTGTGGTTACGAATGTATCCTTTCTGGCCCTTGACGAACCATTTGAGTTCGGTATCTTCTCGGATTGCTTCAATCGTTCTGATTTTGTGGTCCTTGTTGTACCACTTTTCGTGGAAGCAAAAGGGGAATGGCCAACCCAAGGGGTGAGAGAATAGATGGGGTGCAATAGCTCAGCTTTGAGGTCCGACATATTTTGTCGCTTATGGACTTTAGTCTCCCACAGGGAGAGTGGCTTTTACTCGAATCCTGAGTAAATCTTATCAACATTTTCGGGTCTGGTGGTTATCAGGCTTACAACTATTGTTGCTATTGCTGATAGTAAAAAGGCGGGGATCAGTTCGTAGATGGTGGATTTTAGTGGTGGAATGGAATGCCAAAGGATAACGGTTACTGTACCAGTTAGAAAGCCCGCGATTACTCCAGCTTTTGTTGTGCCTTTCCAGAAAATGGACAGGATGGATGTGGGACCCAGGCTTGCACCCAGTCCTGCCCATGCGAATAACACAAGCCAGAATACAATTTTTTTAGCAAACACGCCGATTACTATAGAAACGGCTCCAATTGTTAATACACACAGTTTGCTGTATAGTACAAGTTTTCTCTGAGGAATGGTTTTGCCTTTCTTGATGGTTTTTTCGTAAATGTCTCTTATGATTGAGGAAGCCGCAACAAGGAGCTGAGAGTCAGCTGTTGACATGATAGCTGCGAATATGGACGCTATAATTATTCCATATATGAGAGGATGTAGAAGGTTCTGAGCAAGCAATGGGAATATGTTTTCGGGATCGCTGTTGGGAATGCCTTTCTGGTTGGGGAAGTAGGCTCTCCCCGCCAGCCCGATAAATAAAGCTCCCCACGCCATGAGCACGTTCCAGATAGTGCCGATGACTGCTGAGAATCGCAGGTCATTGGGATTTTTGATGGATATGTATCTTACAATAATGTGAGGGTTTCCCGGTGATCCCAATCCTATTCCAATGAAACCCAGTAGTGTACCAACGGAAATGGAAAATGAATTCAGGAAATTAGGGTTAAAATGGCGTAGTTCTTTGGTAATCTCACAGAGACCTCCCCTGCCGTAGATTGCAATTATTGGTAGGATTAAAAGGGCAAATAGCATAAAAAGTGCCTGGATGAGATCGGTTATGCTAACTGCTAGAAATCCTCCAAGAAGAGTATATGTTAAAACTATCCCTGATGTGATGAGTACCCCAAGGAATGGGTTTATGTTAAAACTTACCGAGAGGGCTTTTCCCCCTGCGATAAATTGACTTGAAACGTAGCTTACCATGAAAATAATAATTACACTGGTAGTGATAATTCTCAGAGTTCCACTTTTGTCCTGAAATCTTTCCGAGAAGAAGTCCGGCAGGGTTATACAGTCATATTTGCTGCTAAATTTCCTTAATCTTGTTGCATAGAATAGGAAGAGTAGCATTTCAACGATGATATACCCAACTACAGCCCATACAGCAGGCGCTCCCATAAGATAGGACATGCCGGTAACACCCAGAAGAAGCCAGGAACTCCTTCCTGAGGCTACCGCTGAGAGAGCTACGATGATCTTGTTTAGCTTTCTGCCTGCAATAAAGTATTCTCTGAGTCCTGATGAGGAAAACTTTGAAGCGAATATACCTATGCAAACAATTACTACAAGGTAGGCGATAAAAGCTAACAACGAGTACAGTGTGTTGGCAGGGGTAAGGAACGTTGTTTCTCCCATGTTACATACTTTTTCTTCTGTAAATGATGGCTAAAATTACTGATGTAAGTATTATGATGAATGGCAGAATGAAATGAGTGAAGATAAACTGTCCCATAACAACGAAATTTATATAAGAGAGAAAAATCAGACAAAAAATTTCTGTGTTATTTCCCGGGTAAAGATAAGATAAAAGGTTTGTCCAAATATAAATTCTTAAAAACGTTTTTGCATGTATCTTTCTGATAATCAGTATGATATCTTAAGTTGGTATATTGCAGAAAAAAGTGAGCATTTTTAACTTTGGAAGACTGGAGAACATGAAAGAACGATATGATAAAGAGTATGACAGGTTACGGTAGAAGTGTGAAAAATTCGGAAGTTGGTGAGGTAACTGTAGAGGTACGGTCTCTTAATAATAGATTTATCGATGTGTATTTGAAAGCACCGGAGATTTTAAGTGATTTTGAAGATGAGTTCAAGAAGTATATTGCAGAAAAGCTGGGGAGAGGCTCTGTTAAGGTTGTTATCACTTTGAGTCTGAAGGGTGAATCGGATGTGGAACATGTTCATTTGAACGTGCCTTTGATGAAGAAATATTATAATGAACTTTTGGAAGCGAAGAAAGAATTGGGAATCAGAGGTAGGGTTGACCTGGAGCATGTTCTGAAAATAGCTAATTATTTTGAGCTTACAGTTCCGAATGTGGATAGTAGCAAATTTTATGAACCGGTGAAGAGTGCTCTTGAGGCGGCTATTAGTGAATTGATAGATATGAGGGCAAAGGAAGGGGAGCATATTGCGGAGCAGATGAAAGGGTATCTTGATGTTGTAGAAACCAAGTTATCCGAAATTAGAAAGATATATGAGGCGAATAGGGAAAAGATTATTGAAAAGTTTAGAAACAAAATTCTTGAGCTGATAAGTGACCTGGAAATCGATGAATCCCGGATAATTCAAGAGGCCGGAATACTGTCGAAAAAAATTGACATAACAGAGGAATGTGATAGGTTGGTCAGTCATATTTTCCAGTTCAGAAGGTTTCTTGAGAGTGATACTCCGGTTGGGAAAAAGATGGTATTTCTGATACAGGAGATGAATCGGGAGGTAACGACTATCGGCTCCAAGTCCGAGGACGCCAGGATATCGCATCTTGTTGTGGAAATTAAGGATGCGCTTGAAAAGCTAAGGGAACAGGCACAGAATATTTTATAAGGATATGAAAAAGAAAGGACTTCTTGTGGTTATATCGGCTCCATCGGGTACAGGTAAGACAACGGTCTGCAAAAAACTGCGGGAAGTGGATCGTAGCAGGTTTAAGTTTTCCGTTTCCTGTACCACCAGGTCTCCGCGTCCCGGAGAGAAGAATGGAGTTGATTACTACTTTGTGTCAAGGGAAGAGTTTAAGAAAAAAATAAAGAGTGGAGAGCTGGTTGAGTGGGAAGAGGTTTTTGGTAACTATTATGGCACCTTGAGATCAGTTCTTGAAGAAGCCATAGAAAAAGGAGATATTCTTCTTCTGGATATTGATGTGAAGGGTGGAATGAATATAAAAAGGCTTTTCCCGGAGAATACTGTGACGATTTTCCTTCTGCCCCCCAGCGAAGAGGAGCTCAATAGAAGATTGATCACCCGAGGAGCGGATGATGAACAGTCCATCCAAAGAAGGAAAAAACGAATTGGGGAAGAAATGAAATTGGGCGAACATTTTGAATACAAAGTAGTTAATGATAAGCTTGATGAAACTGTTGAGAAGATACTGAAGATAATAGAGGAGGTAAGAGGCAATGGCAGTGGATACAATTGATTTCAACAAACTGTTGCAGAAATCAAAGGATGTTTTTGAGATTATTGTGGCGATGGCAAGGAGGGCGAGTCAGATTAATGCGCTGAGAGTTGCCAAGAATCCTGTGATTTACAAGGATGAACTCTTAGAGGAGTATTTCGAAGATTTCGAAGAAGAGTCTGATGTGGATTATGATAAGATAGAAAAACCGACCACTGCAGCGCTTAAGGAGATGCTTGAAGGTAAGGTAGAGTACAGGTATACGGATTATACTGATTCTGGAGAGGGTAACGGTGAGATTAAGTGATAGAAAATTGCTGTTCGGAATTACGGGAAGCATAGCGTCTTATAAGGCTGTTTACATAGTGCGGCATCTTGTAAAGAATGAAGGGGCTCAGATTCAGGTTGTTATGACGAAAGCGGCTACTGAGTTTGTCAGACCTGTTGTTTTTGAGACTGTAACCGGGAGTCCGGTGTATGTGGAAATGTTTGGGGAAGTTGGGTTTGGTACTGTTCATATTGATCTTGCCAGAGAGAGTGATCTGCTCGTTATATGTCCTGCTACAGCGAATATTATTGCAAAGATAGCTTGTGGGATTGCGGATGATCTGTTAAGCTCTGTTGCTCTTGTGAAAGGTAGTAATATGGTTATAGCTCCTGCGATGAATGATCAGATGTACCTTAATCCCATTACACAGGACAATATCAGTAAGTTAAAAAGATTGGGTTGTGTAGTCGTGGAGTGTGAGGAAGGTGATCTGGCTTGTGGGACAACCGGGATTGGGAGACTTGCTGAGGAGAAAAAGATAATCCTGGCAATTCTGCGTAAGCTTAGGGAAGATGAGAGGTTAAAAGGGAAAAAAGTTGTAGTTACCGCCGGTCCTACCCGGGAGTACATTGACGATATTAGATTTATTTCTAATAGATCCACCGGGAAAATGGGGTTTGCGATAGCCGAGGAGGCGTTAATAAAAGGAGCTGAAGTTGTTTTGATATCCGGCCCTAATTCTCTTGAGAAAATTCCTTATGTCAATCACGTAGAAGTTGAGACGGCCGAGGAGATGCTTGAAGAGCTTTTGGAACATAGAGATGCGGATTATCTTTTTATGGTCTCTGCCGTTGAAGACCTTGTACCTGATAGAGTAGAGGGAAAGATAAAAAAGAAAGATGGGGTCAGTAGTATTAATATTAAATATGCTCCGGATGTTGTTAAATCTTTCAGGGAAAAAAGTCCTGGAGCTACCGTTGTCGGATTCAGTGTAGAAGTTGATAACGCTGAGGAAAATACTCGAAAAAAGCTTGAAGAGAAGGGATTAGATTTTATAGCATGGAATTCTCCGGATGCTTTTGCTTCTGACTTTAATGATATAGTTTTGTACAGCAGATCAGGTAAGAGATGGCATCTTCCGAAAGGGAAAAAGAACGATGTTGCTCAGCGTATTATTGATATAGTGGTGCAAGGAGGATAAGCTTTTGCATGATGATTTGAAGCGGTATCTGAACCAGCAGCTGGATTTGTTTGGGGATGAACTCATTCTCTCCGAGGAGGTTGAGAAGGTTCTTGTCGACCCGGAGAAAAAGCTGGCTGAGTTGAAGAGGGTAATTGAAAGTTGCAGGAAATGTGATCTGTGGAAGACACGGACTAACACCGTTTTTGGCTCAGGGGATTTTAATGCGAGACTTGCGTTTATTGGAGAAGCGCCTGGGAGAGATGAAGATCTTCAGGGGAAGCCCTTTGTAGGAAGAGCTGGGATGTTGTTGGAGAGGCTTTTAAAAACTATTGGTATTAAAAGGGATGAGGTTTTTATTGGAAATGTTCTTAAATGTCGTCCACCCAACAATAGAACACCGAGTTCTTTTGAGGTTTCTCAGTGTGAACCATACCTTGTTGCCCAGCTTCAGTTGATTAGACCCAGGCTAATTGTTTGTTTAGGGTTAACGGCGGCTAAAACGTTGCTGAAAGTTGAGTACACTCTTGGGCAGTTCAGGCAGAATATGTTTAAGTATCACGGTATAGATGTTCTTGTTACCTATCATCCCGCTGCGGTGTTAAGGAATCCCAATCTGGAGAAGTTTATAAGGGAGGATTTTGAGAAAATAAAACGATTGTATAGTGAGAGTTAGGCATGGCAGGAAATAGAACAAAAGCTGATTTAGCTGACTCTGCTGATACTTTGAGGGTGCCACCTCATTCTCTTGAGGCAGAGCAGTCCGTACTCGGTGCCATGATGCTTGAGAAAGAGGCTGTTAGTAAGGCGATCCAGTACCTTGAGCCTTCTGATTTTTATACTGCTCAGCACCAGGTGATATTTAAAGCTATGATTGATCTTTTTAATGAGGGACAGCCCGTTGATCAGGTGAGTGTTGTTGACCGGCTTGACAAAAATGGTTCTCTTGAAGTAGCGGGTGGAGCGTATTATATAACCGGACTTGTGGAGTCAACTCCTTCCGCTGCTAATATAGAGTACCATGCTCAAATTGTGCTTGAGAAGTCCATTCTGCGAAAATTAATCATGGCTGCTAATGAAATTCAGGCTGAGGCGTATGATGGTAGAGAAGATGTTTTTTATGTCCTGGATAAGGCAGAGGAAAGGATATTTGCTCTTTCGGAGAAAAGATTAAAGGTAGGTTTTAGAAAATTTGATGAGGTTTTGTCGAAAACTTTTGAGTACCTTGATGCTATCCACAATAGAAGATGGGATACTACGGGAGTTCCAACGGGACTTAGTGATCTTGACAATCTAACATCTGGTTTCCATAATGGAGATTTGATAATCATAGCTGGTAGACCGGGCATGGGGAAAACAGCCCTGGCTTTGACAATTGCCCGAAATGCTGCTGTGAACTGGCAAATACCTGTAGGATTTTTTAGTCTGGAAATGCCTGATTATCAAATAGCTATGAGGCTTCTGTGCGCTGAGGCCAGAGTGGATAGTCAGCTTGTAAGGTCGGGCAGGCTACCCAAAGAACAGTGGTCAAAGCTGAGTGTAAAATCGGGAATTCTGGCAAATGCTCCTATTTATATTGATGATTCGCCTGCGCTTACCATGCTGGAAATAAGGGCAAAGGCTCGAAGGTTAAAAGCAGAGAAGGATGCTAAGATCATTTTTGTGGATTATCTCCAGTTGATAAGGAGTACTCGATCGGCGGAAAGCAGACAACAGGAGATTGCGGAGATTTCCAGGGGCCTGAAAGCGATGGCAAAAGAGCTTGATATCCCTGTGGTGGCGCTATCCCAGCTTTCCCGTGCTCCGGAGCAAAGAGGGGGTGATCATCGTCCTCAACTTTCCGACTTGAGGGAGTCTGGCGCCATAGAACAGGATGCAGATGTGGTGATATTTATATATCGTCCTGTGGTTTACATGAAAGGAAAAGAAAGAGAAACGGCTTCTCCGGAGGTTGAAAAACTTGCAGAGATAATTGTTGCGAAGCAGCGAAATGGTCCCCCGGGTACGGTGAAAAGTGTGTTTATTGATAGGTATGCACGGTTTGAAAATTACTCTCCTCCCAGGGCGGAGGTGGTCTCAGGGCCATTTTAAGTCATGGTTGAGAAGGTAAACGTAAGGGAAGATAAAAAACCTAAAAAGTTTTTAGAGCTTCTCAACTTGCTGAGTGCCAACGGGCACAAAAGTAAGGAAAATGAATCTGTTTTGTGGGAGGCATATAATTTTGCCAGGAATGCTCATAAAGGACAGAAGAGAAAGTCTGGAGAGCCTTATTTTGAACATTGTTACAGTGTTGCGAAGATACTTGCAGAGATAGGAATGGACACAACGACAGTGATAGGAGGATTGCTGCATGATGTCATGGAAGATACGGGAGTGACTTATGAGGAAATTGCCAGGAAATTTGGGGAAGACGTTGCGAGGCTCGTTGAAGGGGTTACAAAGATTAGTGGGATAAGGTTTTTGAGTAAAAGGGAAGAGCAGGCAGATAATTTCAGGAAATTGCTTATAAGTGTGGCGGAGGACATAAGGGTAATTATTATAAAACTTGCTGATAGGTTGCATAATATGCAGACCATCCAACACCTGCCTGCGGTTAAGCAGATGAAAATAGCTATGGAGACAAGGGATGTATATGCTCCTATTGCTCATCGGCTTGGTATGTACAAGATAAAATCGGAACTTGAAGACCTTGTATTAAGAGCTTTGGACTATGATGCCTATAGGTATGTACGGAGGAAGGTAAAGACCAGCCGTAAAGCTCTTGAAGACTATATAGAGCGGTTTTCAGAACCGATAAAAAAGGCCCTGAAGGAGCAGGGTATTCCTGCGAGGATTTTTGGTCGTCCCAAGAATTTCTATTCGATCTATAGAAAAATGCAGATAAGGCATAAGTCCTTTGAGGAAATATATGATGTTATGGCTATAAGGGTTGTAACTGATACGAAAGAAAACTGTTATTATATTCTGGGGATAGTTCACAATATATATCCTCCTATTATGGAGAGGTTCAAGGATTATATTGCCAATCCCAAGGCCAATAGATATCAGTCAATTCATACCACTGTTCATGGCCCTGAAGGGAAGGTGGTAGAGGTTCAGATAAGAACTGAGGAAATGGATCTAATAGCTGAGGAGGGTGTAGCCGCTCACTGGAGGTATAAGGAAGCTAAGGATAAGCCCGATGAGCTTGACAAATATGTTAGCTGGCTAAGGGATCTTGTGGAAGTTCTTAAATCTGAGGCGAATGATGCTAGAGAATTTTTAGAAACATTAAAGATAGATTTGTTTAAGGACGAGATATTTGTTTTTACTCCAAAGGGAGATCTTATAAGATTGCCCAAGGGTGCAACCCCGGTAGATTTTGCTTTTGCGGTGCATACAGAGATTGGATATAGATGTATAGGAGCAAAGGTAGATGGGAGAATAGTTCCTTTGAATACGCAGCTAAGGAGCGGCCAGACTATTGAGATTTTAACTTCTGAGAATCAGAGGCCGAGCTATGCATGGTTGAAATTCGTGAAAACGGGGAAGGCTATAAGTGCTATAAAAAGATGGCTAAGGAAGATTCAGCAGGATGAGAGTATTAGGCTCGGAAAAGAGATACTTGGAAAAGAGGATAAAAGGCACAGGGATATTCAATTTTTGAGGACAGTGCAGGAGTCCTGTGAGGAACTCGGATTTTCCGATTTGAACAAACTATATGAGGCAGTTGGGAGTGGAGTTATTACCGTTCATGCTATTTATTCCCGGTTGTTTCCGCATAAGAAAGAGGAAATCGAGAAAGAGGACTTTGACAGGCTGGTTATTCATAAGGCAAGAAGATCTGTAAAGGGTGTTAAGATTCAAGGGGTTTCGAATATAATGGTTTCTTTTGCGAGGTGTTGCAATCCTATTCCCGGTGATGACATAATAGGTTTTATAAGTAGGGGAAGGGGAATAATAGTTCATAGAAGTGATTGTAGGAATATCCCGGCTATGATTGATACTACTGATAGAATAATCGATGTTGAGTGGGATGTCTCGAAGGGTCAGGAATTTATTGTTCCTATTAAGATACTTGCTCAGGAGAGGAAAAACCTTCTGAGAGATATAACAGAGGCTATTTCAAATACTAATACGAATATAGCGGGTATTGAAGGCAAGGTAGATGATACACTTGCAATCATTTCTCTTTTGCTTCAGGTTGGGAACCTTGAACATCTCAATAAAGTGATTGATAGAATTTTTAAGATTCCCGGGATTATAAATGTGGAGAGGAGATAGAATAGTTTTTTATTGCCTGACATAAATCTTTGATGCAGAAATTTCAGGAGATGCCATGGGTAGAGTTCTGGGGATAGATTATGGTGATGTCAGAGTAGGTCTTGCTCTTTCAGACGAGTTGAAGATAATTTCCTCCCCTTTTAAAACTGTGAGAAATGAAGGGATTGATAAAGTTGTAGAGCTGATAAAGGAAGAGGTTCTAAAAAATGATGTGGATACGATTGTAATAGGAGTTCCAAAATCGCTTCAAGGTGACGTTACAGAGCAGACCAGAAAGGTTTTGCTGTTTATCGATAAGTTGAGAAATTCAGTTGATGTCCCTGTTGAAGAAGTGGATGAAAGGTTCAGTTCGGTTGAAGCAGTGAGAGTTGTACACCTTAAAGGTAAAAAGGCTGGTCACAGTAAGGATGAGGTTAATAAGATTGCAGCATCTATTATACTGCAGACTTACCTTGGCTCAATCTCGTATGAAAGGGAGCGTTGATGAGAAAGCGGTTCAAGAGCATTTCCCCAAATGTTCTGAGTATACTGTCTGGGGTTCTTGTTGTTTTAAGTTTTCCACCTTTGAAGTTGGGGTTTATTGCTTATTTTGCCCTTATACCATTTATACTTGCTTTTATCAGGGATGATTTCCATTTTGGCTTTGAGAAAGGGTATATTCTGGGCGTGGTTTTAAATTTTGGAATATTGTACTGGCTGGCATTTAATAAAGGTACGGAATGGTACTGGGCTTTCCTGTCGATGGTAGGAGCAGTTCTGTTTCTGGCACTTAATTATGGGGTCATTGGATTGGTCTTTGGCTTTGTGGGACGGCGATTTGGTAGTAGGATTGCGCTTTGTGTGCTGCCTCTAATTTGGTGTTCGGTAGAGTATGTAAGATCTCTTGGTACCCTTGGGTTTACGTGGAACAATTTGTGTTATACTCAGGTTTATGCCCTTCCGTTGATTCAAATTTCCGATGTAGCAGGTTCATTTTTCATTTCGTTCGTAGTTGTGCTGACGAATGTTGTGTTTTATAATGTCTTGTTTGGAAAGGACAACAGAGGGGAAAAGTTACTACAGGTAGGGGCTGTATTTGCGGTTTTTCTGTTTTTGAATGTTTATGGTATACTTGCTATGAATAAATATCCTTCGAACGGATGCTCCAGCAGACCCGTAAGGATAGGGGTGGTGCAGCCGGATATTGATCCCAATGAAAAATGGTCGGCCACTTTTTATGAGGAGAATTTATTCACCCTCCATTCTCTGACAGATTCCGTGGCAAAATATGGAGTCGATCTTGTTGTATGGCCGGAAACGGCAGTTCCTTCCTACCTGAGAATAAACAGGAGGGGAGAGCTGGGATGGATAAGGAGACATCTATCTCGTATCGGAAGCTGGCTTCTGACAGGTGTGCCTGACTTTGAGTACAAGAATGGAAAGTATCGTTTTTATAACTCTGCTTTTTTTATATCACCAGAGCAAAAAGGAGAGATAGCTTATTACAGGAAGCTGCGGCTTGTTCCTTTTGGGGAGTATATTCCTCTATCGGGTCTGTGGCCAGAGCTAGAGCATTTGAATCTTGGTCAGGGGAATTTTCAGGCCGGGAAGGATGTTACCATTTTTAAGACTCCTCTGATCAAAAATATTTCTGAAGCCCGTGATACCATTCTTAATTTTTCGGTAGCGATATGTTATGAATCGTCTTTTCCAGATATTGTGAGAAAAGGTGTTTTAAGAGGGGCTGAAATGCTTGTTGTGATAACGAATGATGCGTGGTTCGGAAATACTACAGCTCCGTACCTTCACGCAGAAATTTCGCGGTTCAGGGCTATTGAAAACAGAATCCCTGTTGTAAGAGCTGCTAATACCGGCGTTTCAATGATAGTGGAACCTACCGGGGTTGTTCTTAAAAAGCTGGGATTCAACAGACGAGGATATATTACTGCTGAACTTCAGCAGGGGAAAGGGGACTCACTTTATGCAAAGTTCGGGGATTGGTTTTCGATTCTAAATGTAGTGATTGTTTCTGGATTGCTAATTTATGCGGTAATTTCACGAGTTTACACTAAGAGAGAGAAGTCATGAATGTTTATCTAAAGGTTTTGCTATTTTTGTTATTTACCATTCTTTACTTTGGATATGAGATGATGGATTGGCCTTTTTGCGGGAAAGTGAATCTGTATTTCAATATTTAAAGATGGCAGGGCTGGGTTCTTATGGCGATGGTTGAATATACCCCATTTAAGAGGCAGATTAAAGGGCAATTAGAAAGTTTCTTTTTTGCTATGCTAGTAGTTCTGTGGATGGAACAGAACAAATCGGGTTTAGCGCTAGGATCAGAGTTGTATGCTTCGTACTATTTACCTGCAGATTGCATTGTGTGAATTTATTCATCAATTCGGGAGCTTTATGGAAATGTCATGTAAAGACGGGGATTTTGAACGCCAGGTAAATGTTTGGCCTGGCGGTTTTACACCTTTGCCTGGACTATTGCTCATCGATTCAGACTTTAAGTGTATGTCGGATGTTAAAAGAAAGGGTTGATAAATGGCAAGAAAAGTGGTTACTGGCTTTTTATTGATTTATTTTGTACTGGTTATCAATCTGTACGGTCAGAATAATGATCAGAAGTTGAGTTATGGTGAGGCAAGGATTTTGTTATTAAAGTCGGTAGTTTTTCCTGGCTGGGGGGAGCATTCACTGGATAGGAATTCAAGGGGGTATGTGTTTAATTTTATAGATATTGGGTTGTGGTTGGGATACCTGGTTCAAAAACATTATGGGAAGGTGTTCCATGATGCAATGGTTGCCTATGCTGTTTCTCATGCGGGGGTAGAGCCTGAGGGCAAGGATGTTCAGTTCTATACGGATATAGGAAATTATTTGACTATTTATGATTACAATGATCAGAAATTGAGGTACAGACAGGTGAGGCTTGTTTATCCGGTTACTAAAGAGTATTATTGGGCATGGGATTCAGATGCCTCCAGGAAGCATTTTGACAGGCTCAGGATAAAAAGTGGGCTTGCTTATAGGAACGCTTCGATATTTGTTGCCTGTCTTGTTGTTAACAGGCTTGCCAGTGTGATAGATATAATTGCTCTAACCAGACATCGGCTGGAAAACGCGGAGTTTAGTTTTAAACCGATTGTCTATTATTTGCCTGACGGAACTGCTGGTATGAATGTGGAGGTTAGATGGTGAGGTTAGACCCAAGAACAAAAATTTTTATTGTTCTGATGTTCTTAGCCTTTATCTTTATAAAGACCCCAGTGTGGTGGCAGGTGGGGTTTTCCTGTATTTTACTACTTACAATTTTTCTTTCGGGCAAACATAAGAAGATTTTTTCATCAGTCAGATATTTTCTTTATTTTGTACCTCTTACTTTTTTGATACATATGCTTTTGAGTTCTGTAAGTTTAAGTTTTAAAGAGATAGGTTTATCCATAGAATCTGAGGATGTGGTTAGGTCCATAATGTTTACCCTTCGGATTCTGAATATGTTTCTGGTGATGGGTTTTGCTTTGCACTGGATAGGGGGTCTGGATATACTGGATTCGGTGTATGTTCTGCTCCGCCCACTTTCCAGGATAGGTTTGTGGGTTGACGATATCTTTGTTGCTGTGATTATAGGCTTGAGGTTTTTCCCTATTGTGAAAAAGGAGTACAGGGAGATAAGGGATGGGT
>QNCQ01000004.1 GCA_003645825.1 Fidelibacterota bacterium | reverse complement strand
TGTTAATTCTTCCCCCGTGAAGGTAAAGTAACTAAATGAAGAGAGGGGAGGAAAAATTATGAAGAAACTATTGATCATTCTCTTAAGCTTCACCGCATTCCTTTTCTCACAAGAAGTTTTTGTGCTTAATGGCCTGGGAAGAACTGTGTCCAGAATCAATATGGAATCTGGAGAAGTTGAGAATAATATCTTTACCACAGGGGACATACCTAATAGTATACTCTCCAACTCTAACTGGGTAATCGTTGTTAACTCAGGGACACACAGCCTGACCCTTGGAGATAGAAGTAACTTCTCCAAAACAGAAAATATCATTCTTGGCGAAAATCTCAATCCCTGGGATGGATTTGTGTACAATGATTCCATAGTTTTCATAACCAACTGGAGCGACAACAGTATCTATGCAGTAAACCTTAATAAAAAAACAGTAGCGGCAAAAATAAACACAGGCAAAAACCCAGAAGGTATCATAGTGGACACTGATAAAATCTTTGTAACAACTGTTAATTATAACACTTCCACCTGGACATACGGCAAAGGATATGTATACGTGTATTCTATCACCGATTATTCTCTCATAGACTCCATAGAAGTAGGTATCAACCCTCAGGCCATCGCAAAAGGGCTGGATGGAAAGCTGCACATTCTCTGCACCGGTGATTACTTTCAGACATTCGGCCAGGTGTTTATTCTTGACCCTGTAAGCCTGAAAAAGGACACGACGCTTTATTTTGGAGGAAGTCCAGGCAGTATAGCGGTCTCCTCGAATGGGGTTGCATACATAGCCGCTGGAGGCTGGGAATACGCTGGAGACACCTATGGATATATCTACAAATACGACACAAAATCCCACGAAATCTATCGCAATCATGAGAACCCTATCAAAACACATCGTGGGGTTATGGATATTGCCGTAGATGCAGATGGTAATTTTTACGCTGCCTGCTTTGAAGAAGACTATGTCGATGTTGGAAAAGATAGTGTTGAAAAAAGCTTCCTCGTAGGAGATGGCCCGCAAAGTATAATAGTGATCAACGAAGAAACCAACTCTATCTTCGTTTCTCAGGTAAATAATCTTACTACCCTTGAAGTCCCTGGAAATTTCCCCAACCCATTCAACTGTTCAACTACAATCCCGATAAAAATTACAGAAGGAAGCAGAATTGAAATCAATATTTACAACCTTCTTGGAAAACAGGTTAAAACTCTATACAACGGCTACCTCCCGAAAGGTTATTACAAATTCACATGGAATGGAACAGATACCAGAGGGCATGAACTACCAACAGGTATTTACCTGTATAGAGTCAAAACGGAAGCTGGTACTATCTCAAAAAGAATGATTCTACTGAAATAAATTTTTAGGTCTTCCGCTCTTTCTTTCGCGCAGAGGGGAATAGAACGTTATTCAATATGAGACGGTACCCCGGGGAGTTTTTATGCAACTCAAGATTCGTTGGAGGATCACCAACGAAGTGTCTGTAATCCTCGGGGTCATGCCCCCCTAAGAATGTAAAAGTTCCTTTACCATAACTGCCGTGTATGTACTTTACTTGTGGACCATTTTCAACTTCCCCCAATATCACCACATGCTTTTTTATTTTATCCCTCCTGAATCCTGTGGTCTGCCCCATAAAACCTTTTATCACCTTCACATGATTCTGGGTCAACATTGTTGGAACTGGATCGTACTTTGCAGAAAACTCGAAAAGGGTAAAATAGTCCTTTTCAGGCCCTGGTGCAGTAGCTTCAAAACTTGGGGGATAATCTATGTCCGAAAACTCGTAGATATATGGATCCGTATAAACTTTAAAGTTCGTAAAAGCAAGAGTCTGAGAATAATCAAGCTTATCATTTGCATCCGGATCAGGGGGATCTCCATCAAAAACCGAAGCGCATATATCCACATTAGTAGCTGCAAGCGCTATATCGTACGTGTCCGTAGCAGAGCACATGGCGAAAAGGAACCCCCCATTCTCAACATACTTTTTTATGGCCCTTGCCACAGCTTTTTTCTCTTCCGAAACTTTCTTAAAACCAAGCCTATGCGCCATCTTTTCAAACTCCATCTGCTGTCTTATATACCACTCCTGGTTATGATAACTCGCCCAGAACTTCCCATACTGCCCTGTAAAATCCTCATGATGAAGATGCAACCAGTCGTATTTCGAAAGCTCTCCCTTCAGAACTTCCTCATCCCAGACCACATCATAGTCAATCTCTGCATACGTCAGAGCAAGCGTAACAGCATCATCCCAGGGCTGCATATTTGGGGGAGAATAAACAGCTATTTTTGCAGCCTTTTCAAGAAGCACTATGTCCATATTATTCTCTTCTATAGTCGCATAAATCTGAAGAACCCGCTCGGGGGTCGACTTCTCATAATACACACCCTTTATCTTCATCCTTTTTTCTGCCTCCGGAAAATACTTAAACATAAAAGAACCACCCCTGTAATTCAATAACCACTCAACATTAACACCCTTTTTCAAAACCCAATAAACTATCCCATAAGCTTTCAGATGATTCGTTTGGGAAAAGTCCATCGGTATCAATAGTTTCTGAGCTTTAACACCTGCCATGAAGCATACAAAAACCAGAAAAATTTTTATACTCTTCATGAACTAACTCCTGTCAGTTTCTCAATCTCCCTGTATTTTCTCCTAACCTTCTCTATAAGAAGTGAACCAGGGTAGCTCTCTATGAAAAATTCATACCACTTAAGAGCAGTTTTATACTTGCCTTTGCTCACAAAGTAATCCCCAATCATCAAAACTGCAAACTCTGAGAAATCACAACGGCAAGCCAACAAAGGATCAACATAACCCACTGCCTCATCTACCCTATCAAACAGAAGAGAAATCTGAGCCACCCTGAACAGGGAAGCCATAGCAATATCTTTTTCACCAATCTTTTCCCAAATTTTTCGGTAAATCTCAAAAGCCTCAGTCAATTTATCCTGATGAAGTAGCCTCTCCGCCCTGACAAACATCCCGAAAGCTTCCTTCCCGACTCTATCCGAAAAGGTATAAAAACGATCAATAAACTGGAAAAATTCCATTACATCATTTGCATACTCACTGTTAGGAGAAATCAACCCCAAGAGATCATTTTTCATGCTCAGAACAGAATCTATTCTGTTCTCAAGAAATAAAACTTGCGACATCTTAATTTTCAAAAGCTTTTCAGTGGGAGTTCCCTCAAAAATTTCAAGATACTTCAGACACTTCTGTTTTGCCCCTCCTAAATCTCCCCTGGCAATGTAAGTGTCAATAATATTTATCGCTATCTTCCCCTTTTTATCAGCCCCCCTGCACGAGTTATATGCTCGTTTAAAAAATCTTTCCGCAGAATCAAAATCTCTCTTTAACCTGTACTCGAGTACCCCTACCTTGTAACTGGCATCAGAGCTGAGATCCGGAACCCCCACATAAAAAGCCAGAGAATCAAAAATTGAATAAGCCCTTTTAATCTTCTGCCCCTTAAGAGAAACTCCATAAGCAAAATCAAGCCTGAAATAAATATTATCAGGATAAAAGTAAACAAAAGGATTGTATAAACCCGGAGAAAGGACCATCTCGAAATAGCAATTTGCCAGCCCCATAAGAGCATCAAGATGTACATGTTTAAAAAGATTCCGCTCCAGAATAGAAAGATATATTTTCTCACTCCATTTGTACTTCCCATCTCTAAAAAATTTTCTTGCCAGCTCCAGAATATCTGTCCCTTTGTATCCCTTTTCCCTTTCAAGAGTCATTACAAGTGACATAGAACTGTCATAAAACCCACTTTTATAAAACAAATCAGCCCGCAGTTTGTAAACATCAGGGTTATCTATCAACCTCCTATTGTTCACGATTATACTATCGAGGGAAAAGACATTCTTCTTATCCACCGGGATTCGGGAAATATGCCTCCTGATAAGGTTATAATAACCAGGTCTTTCTGCATAAAGCTTCATATACTCCATAAGAGCTCTTTTATAATCCTTCCTCAGCTGATAGAAATTACCCAATTCAAGGGCAAAATAGAGATCATTGTTCAGTCTTCTTCGTACATCAACTATCATCTCTTCGGCTTTGTCATATATTCCCATAGAAATGAGATTATTAAAAATCCTGGAACACATATACTCCGAATACCTGGCAGAAGCAAGAAGCCTGGAAAAACATGCAATTCCCTGTGCTGTATCTCCCTTCATTATCTGCAACTTCGCATAGTCTATCCTCGCTTCCACATTAGAAGGTTCCAGCTGAAGCTTCAAATTCACAGCTTCTTCTGCCTCTTCGTATGCTCCTTTCTCCAAAAGAATATCCACGTATCTGTTATAAAACTGATTGTTACGAGGCTGTTGCTCAAAAAGGTACCGGTAAATTTCTAAGGCTTTATCGTACAATCCCTGCCTTTCAAAATAAAGCGCCATTCTGTATTTATCATTGAGTTCCCTCCCTACAGCGTTCAGCTTTCTATTGGTCTGACTATTTATAGACCCTATCCAGAAAAGCACCAAAAATAAAGCCAAAAACACACAGCTATTTCTCACTTTTCTCTTCCTCGGTAGAAAGTATCTCAAAGTACTTTCTTATTACTTTTTCAAGATCAGCAGAATACCCTTTAGAAAGAGCCTCTTCGAGATTTTCCCTTAGCAAGCTCGATTTTTCACCATAATCCGAAGGCAACGATGGCGATTCTCTGACAACATCCTGTCCGGTTCTACTCTTCCTTTTTTTCTTATACCCTTGAGCTCTTATCGATTTCTGAGCATCCAGTAATCTTGTCAGAATACGCTGCTGCCGTTGAATTGTTTTCCTTAATACTCTATTTTTCTTCAAATCTTCTATAACTTTCTCCATATCCTTTACAATCCCGGACAGATCCCCCACCTGATCTGGATTTCCCCTCATCTGACGCTGAAGTTGCTCAAGGGCTCTTTTTATCTGCATTTGCCTTGCGGCAAGTCTCTGAAGGCTTAGACGTCCTCCTTCTCCTCCCAATCCCAATTTCATAGTTTCCTGATTTAATCCTTCTTGCTGAGAAGCAAGCTGCTGAAGCCGCTTCAAGTACTCTTTAAACCCGGTTGCCTGCCCTCCAGAAAGCAGGTTTTCCATTGAGAACATGATCTCAAGACTGCAGTCATTTATCGATCTCAATGCTTCCCTGGCATCCCTCCGGGAAACCGCTACACTCCCCTCTTGAAGATTCCGCAGGACCGACCTCATCTTCGAATAAGCCTGTCCTATATATTTCCCTACTCTCGGTGAGACAGCAAAAGTCTTTCCCGAAAGACTCGAAAGTTCAGAGAGCAGCTTTGAAAGATTCTCAACGTTCCAGCTCTGCTGAACCATAATATCCTGTATCTTATCACTCCCGTACGAAATATCTTTCAGCGATCCACTTATTTTCTCCTGTTCTTTGGATATCTGCAAAGCATGACTCAAAATATTCTGAAAATCCACAAGCACTTCCTCCATCGTTCTGACTTTAAAAGTTTTCTGAAATTCCTCAAGCATGTTCGCAGCGGAATGCATCTTATCGGCCGCCGAAGATGCTCTATTAAAGGCTTTCTTCGGATTCATATTCCGAAGGCTGGAGGCTGCCTCATTGAGATCTGAAGCAATATCCATTCTTTTTATTTCTTCCGAAATATTATTAAGCTCTTCTGAAGGCATTACAGGAAACTTTTGCATATCTTCAAGGGTTGTTTTCATCAAATCCTCAAGGCTGGTCATATCGTAACCAATCTTCTCTTCCTCATTTGCCAGCCTCAACATAGCGGTATTCCTTAGAGAATCCGCTCCTTCCAAAATCCTGCTAAGAGAGTCCTGATTCTTTACCATGTCATTAATTCTCTTCACCATCTCATCAACTGCCTGTTCAATCTTTACTCTCTCAAAAATATCCAGCATCCTATCAAGCTCTTTCTCAAACCTTTCCTGGTTAATTTTAAAATTCTGTAGAGCTCTGGCAATCTCTTCTTTGTCCATACTTTCGATGGCTCTCTTCAACTTTTCCATCGCCTCCTGTAATTCCGGTGTCATGATTTGCTCAAAGGCCTCCTGAAGGCGGGCAAGCTTGGATAAAATTTCCTCATTAAATAAAAGATTTTCTTTGCTTCTTTGAATTACCTCATCAAGTTTTTGAGAAAGCTTCTTTATACGTTCCCCAAGTTCTTTTGTCTTTTTCAGTTCCCTTTCAATCTGAACTTTCCTCTCCCACTTTATCTCATTTTCTTTAATAAGCTTAATCGAACTCTCTTCAAGCACTTTTTTTGACTCTTCCACTTCTTCAAGGATATCCAGAGCTTCATCTACCATCTGTTCCTCAGCTTCGGAAACCTGAGAGAAAAGCTCTATAATTGTAGGGTATCTTACAAACACCTTTCGAGAAACCGATCTTTTCGGACCACTTACCACATCGTTGTCATATACTTCAATCCAGAACTCCATTTCATCTCCCGGAACAATCCCCAGAGACCCCACATCCCAATCATAGTATAACTCCTGAAGAGGCAAAGTCTTCTCCTTAATGGGAAATGCAATTTTAAAGGTATCCAGATTTTCCACTTTATTCAGGAAACGGTAAACAATGTTACAGGCAGAAAAACCAAAATCGTCGGAAATCTTTATCCCCAAAGGAACAACCATCGATTCGTTCAACTCAAAATTCCCCCTGGGTGAAAGTACCTTGACCGATGGGTAGCCATCTTTGAGCAACTCCACCACATACTTTATGGGAGAAATATTATCAATTCCCTCCCTATCATAAATCTTAATAAGAAATTCATCATTTTCCCTTACCCGAAAATCAAATTTCCCTTTATTTTTCTTCACTTTTAACGGATACACTTTCCCCGACTTAAAAATAGCTTTCCCTTCTTCTATCTCTTTATTTGCAAGAATGTTTACCCCTATCAGCGAACCGGGATATGCCCTTACCTCTCGATTACTTGACTGATGAACCGCTTTCTCCAGCCGTGTATAAGGCGGAGGAATTACCTCAAAAGAATATTCCAGTATTTCTGGCCTGGATATCACGCGGATGGTATCAACTCCCGATGAAATCCTGCTCCATCTTCGAAAAATATTTTTGTTCACAACAAAAGCTTCACAAAACGCCGTTTCTCTCAAATTCCTCAATTCATAAGTTACAACACTATCTTCAACCCGAATCCTGTCCAAGATGGTGTGCTCCGGAAACCTCACAGAAAGGAAAAGCTGTTTCGGCAGTTTACCTTTTATTTCAAAACTCAGATCAAGAGTATCGCCATATAACACTTGCGTGTTTCCTTTAAGAGATAAAATAGTAAACGGCAGAGGAAATTCATACTCTGTTCTGGCATTCTTAAGCCTTGTCAGAGCAGCCTTATAAAATCGAAAATTATAACCTGTCACCGCCAGTACAATAAATATAACTACAGCCAGAAAGATACCTGCTTTCCTTACAGGAGAGGAATCGACAACATTCTCAATCGGGACATCCTCCAATTCATCTGCCACTTCCTGGGTATACACATTTATAAGAGCCGAAGAAACTCCACTTTTCAATGAAGGTCTCTGTTCGTTAAGCTGGATGACATTAATAAGTCGCTGTCCTATTTTTCCATACTTGCTTATCAGCAACTCTGCCAGCTTTCGGTCAGAATATCTTTCTGTCCAACCTCGGAAGATAGCGAAAGAGACAAGAATATTTCCTGCAACTACTCCCCCTAATACCACGAAAAGGATGCCAACTGCAAACTTTTTAACCTGTGGAGAGAAATAAAAAAAACCTTCCAGAGTAGCAACGAGAAACACAAGAAGTACAAACAAGGCTACAGCCAGAATGAGTCCCGTGCGAAATCTGATCTGTGCTACCTCTTTCCTCAATCTGCCAAGGTATTCTTTTATTCTATCGTATCCGCTCATTTTCAGTAAAGCAGGGAATAAAGTAAAATGTTCGCACCCATCTTCAACGCCTGTAATCTTTTCTCCTCAGGGTCATGGTGCACTTCCGGATCCTCCCATCCATCTCCCAGATCTGTTTCATAGCTATAAAATACAACCAGCCGCCCCTTGTAGAAAATCCCAAACCCTTGAGGCGGTTTTCCATCATGCTCGTGGATTTTTGGAAGGCCATGTGGAAAATCGTAATAGATGTGATAAATGGAGTGATCAAACGGGAGTTCAACAAGTTCATTATTCGGGAAAATTCTCTTTATTTCCCGCCTGAAGTACTTATCCATGCCATAATCATCATCAGCATGAAGGAAACCTCCTGAGGTAAGATACTTTCTAAGCCTTAATACCTCTTCCTCTGTGAATCTGACATTTCCGTGCCCTGCCATAAAAATGTAAGGATACGAAAAAAGGTCATCATCCATTGGAGAGACAATCTTTACCTCTTCACTCACTCTGACCGGCAAATTTTGATTCACAAATCTGGCAAGGTTTGGAAGGGCATTTCTATCTCCATACCAGTCCCCACCTCCTCCATATTTCAGAAGAGCAATAGCAACCTTTGAATAATCCTTCTCTACCTGTGAATACAGAAGAGGGAAAAGTAAAACTATGAAAACCAGCAGGGCTAATTTCTTCATATACTCCCGTATAAACTTCAAGGTTCAAACTTGAGGTGTAATTTAAACACCTGAACGAGAATAAACTACTTCAAATTAAACTCGCCTATTCGAAAGGAGTTTCAATCTCTATGGACAGGGCTGGTCCTATCAAGCGCACCAAACCGGTAAATCTGCCGTTAACTTTCATCAGAGGGCAACTTATTCTTCCAGGCACGCCCCATCCTGAAGGAGTACCAACTACCCGCATCCCTACACGCAAGCTTCCTTGCAAAGATAAGATAGGCAGTATGAGCTACCATCCTATCCTCGGGTCTGAACCGTTCAGCGACAACTTTGAATCTCCTGAGTATCAGCTCCTCGACTTCAATATCCCCAAACTTATGTTCCTTCATAGCTTTCAGTAACTCAATTACCTGATTCGTTGTGGGAACAAGACAGCCAAAATGTCCCCCCGGTTTCAACGCAGAGTATGCCTGATCCAGGTAGTACCATGGAGTTCTTAAATCAAGGAAAACAGCGTCAACATCTTCCTCATCAAACCCCTCTCTAATGTCGCGTTTCTTTATCTCAACCAGATTAGAGACACCAGCATTTTTTACCGTCTTCGTTGCATACTCAATCATGCTTTCTCTCATCTCATAAGAAAACACTCTGCCGTCCGGCATCACAGCCTTAGCAAGGACCGCCGTAAAAGCTCCACTCCCTGTACCGGCTTCAATAACTCTTTTCCCGGAGTAAAGATCAAGCCTGAAAACAATATAAAAAGCATCCTTCGGATAGATAATCTGAGTTACTCGCCTTGTGGACTGTATTAAATCGTATGTCGAGGGGCTCAATATCAAAAAGGGAAAGCCTTTGTTGGTATATACCTCATCCCCATAAGCTTTCTCAATAACATCGTCATGGAGAATATACCCTCTATTTGTTTCAAATCTGCTCCCGGGTTCCACTTTTAACAAATACCTTTTCCCCTTTATATCAACCATTACAACTGTGTCCCCTGCACTAACTCTTCCCATATCGGTACCTCCAGAATAAAGCTCAAACACGCAAGCTAAGATAGTCACCCCTGTAGGAAAATTCAAGAAATTGAACCAGACCACTTGAAATTTTTTACCCTGCTATAAAAGATAAGAACAGAAAGAATATAGAATTTTACCCGGTTGTACGGCATTCTAAATCTAACTGAAATAGAACATCTAACCCTTTGATTGCATATATGCTACTAATGACTTAATTTTATTGTGTTTTACAGGAGAGATTCATTATGGCAGGAAAAGTCGACGAAAAAAAGGTAAAAAAATTAAACCTCGTGCCTCATGTGACACAGATTCAGATTCAATCTGCCCATTGCTCAAAAGGCTGTGATCTTATGACGGAAGAAGTAAAAATACGCGGAATGAAATCGATCAAAGTAAAAATAAAATGGAAAGACAAAGAAGGCCTCATCTACCTTGATCCGGAATTCGGGAGTTATAAACACGTCTCCGAAATTGATGTACCTGACGGAGAAATAGTGGAGTTTTTTTGCCCCCACTGTGGGACATCTCTTAAAAACGAGGAAGAAATCTGTAGATCATGTTCTGCCCCAACATTCGTATTCGATTTACCAGGAGAAGGTGAAATAGTTGGTTGCCTGAGAAAAGGATGTTTCGAACACACATTAAAGATTGTAAGTTTCGATTCTATGCATCTCGAAGTTGACGAAAACTTCATCAAAATGATAATGTAAAAAACGCCATTATGATATGAGCTTACTGAATAGAGCTGTACTGGTTTTAAATCAATCATACGAGCCCTTGCACATTTGTGACGTAAAAAGAGCAATCATTCTCATTGTCACTCAAAAGGCTTCTCTTGTTAAAACCGTCAATCATCAAGTAATAAGAACTGTCAGTCAGGAATTCCCTGTTCCAAGTGTCATAAGAATTCAGCGATATGTAAACATCAAGTACTGGGAACCTGTTTTGAGTAAAGAAAATATCTTTCGGAGAGACAGATACACCTGCCAGTATTGTGGAGCCACAGGAGTAGAACTAACAATTGATCATGTAATACCCAAAGTGCTGGGAGGTGAAGACTCCTGGACGAATCTTGTTACAGCCTGTGTAAAGTGCAATAACAAAAAGGGCAATAAAACCCCCGAACAAGCAGGAATGAAACTGTTAAATAAACCACGGAAAGTACATCGAATACACACTCTGCAAAAATTCCTCGACTCACCAATCGAAGAATGGCGACCTTTTCTATTCATGGATTAAGACAAAAAGGGGAACTTTATGGGTAACAGGAGAAAAAGAATTCTTAGCGGGATGAGACCTACAGGAAAAATGCATTTAGGAAACTATGTTGGCGCTCTTGAAAACTGGGTTAAGCTCCAGGGAGAATATGAAAACTTTCACCTTATAGCAGATTACCATGCACTCACAACCAATCCAGACACTTCCTACATCTTTGAAAACACAATCGATATGGTGATAGACTGGATAGCCGTAGGGATTGACCCAGAGAAAAGTCCAATCTTCAGGCAGAGCCAGATAAAAGAGCACACTGAACTTTTTCTGATCTTTTCGATGCTCATAACAACTGCAAGGCTTGAAAGAAATCCTACCCTCAAGGAGCAAATAAGGGATTTAAAGCTTGAAACTATAACCTATGGTCACCTGGGATATCCCGTCCTGCAAGCAGCGGACATCCTGCTATATAAAGGCGAGGTTGTCCCGGTAGGAGAGGATCAGGCACCCCACGTCGAAATAACACGAGAAATAGCAAGGAAGTTCAATACCACCTATGATAAGGTATTTCCTCTACCAGAGGTCAAACTAACCGATTTTGCACGGCTACCAGGGCTCGACGGTCAGAAGATGAGCAAATCAGTTGGCAATACCATCCTGATTGCTGACGAATACAACAAAATAAAAGAAAAAATGAAGAAAGCATTCACAGATCCTCAGAAACTGAGAAAAGGAGACCCGGGAAGACCCGATACTTGCCTCGTCTACACATATCACACTAAATTTAACCCGGATGAAACCGAACAAATTTATCGGGACTGCACATCTGGAAAACTTGGGTGTGTCGATTGTAAAATGAAATGTAGTAAAGCTATTAATAGTGTCATTTCCCCATTCCGTGAGAAAAGAAAGGAACTGGAAAAAGACAGAGGAAAAATTCTGGATATAATAATCGATGGAGAAAAAAGGGCAAGAGAAGTCGCCGAAGAGACGATGTCTGAAGTCAGAAAAGCGATGTTATTGGGCTAAGTATGGGATATAGTGTAAAACTCGATGTATTCGAAGGCCCTCTTGATCTTCTGCTCTATTTCATAAAAAGGGATGAGATAAATATTTATGACATTCCTATTTCCAGAATTACCGATGAATACCTTGAATATTTGCAGCTTATGAAAGATATGAATCTCCAGATTGCAGGAGAATTTATATTGATGGCCGCGCTACTCATAAGAATAAAACTGCAGATGCTACTCGCTCCCGATGGAGAGGATGGAGAAGAAGAGATTGAAATAGAAGACCCAAGAACTGAGCTCGTTCAGATGCTTGAAGAATACCAGAAATATAAAAAAGCTGGTGAATACCTGAAACTATTAGAAGAAGAAAATTTAAAGTATCATCCGGTTAACGTTGAAAAACCCGCTGTTGATATCGATGTAGACTTATTTCTTTCCGACATCTCTCTTTATGACCTTGCTGTTCTTTTTAAGAACTTCATTCAAAAAACACCCAAAAGCAAACTATACGAAATCGAGGCTGTAAGATTCACAATTGACCAGAGGATACAACAACTGAGAAGCTTCTTTATCAGAAGAAAAAAAGTGAAATTCAACGAACTGGAACTTGATAAAAAAAACAGGCTCGAAATTATTGTAACATTCCTTGCTATTCTGGAAATGGTCAAGAATGGTGAATTAGGGATCCATCAGGAAAGAAACTTTGATGACATAGCTCTCGAATATAAAAATGGAGTCGAAATTGAAACTGTCGCGAATACATAGAATTGTAGAAGCTCTCCTTTTTAGCGCAAAAGAACCGTTGACGGAAACACAGGTAAAACTCTGCCTGGGAGAAGATAACACTGAATTTGATAAAATCATTCAGGACATTGAAGGGTTCTATAAAGAGATAGAAAGTCCCTTAACTATAAGGAAAATCGCCCAGGGTTATAAAATGGCAATACGGAAAGAGTACAAAAAATGGGTTGCCAGACTATACCAAAAAAGAGGACAGGTACATCTGACAAAATCAGCTCTTGAAACTCTCGCAATAATTGCTTATAAACAGCCAGTGACAAGAGTCGAAATAGATGCTATAAGAGGTGTAAACTCCGACGGTCCTATGAAAACACTACTTGAAAAGGGCTTAATCGAAATAAGGGGTAGAAAAAATGTTCCAGGAAGACCAATGCTCTACGGTACCACAAAAAAATTTCTGGAATACTTCGGCCTTAATTCCCTGGACGACTTACCCGATATAAAGGAGATACAGGAGCTAAACCAGCAGAGTCTATTCAGCACTAATGAAAATACACCGCCAGAAAACACGGAAAAAATCTTTAATACCCAGACATCCTCAGAAAACTCACAATAACAAATAGTAAAATAAAGAAAAAAATCATAACTTATTTGTTTGATATGGGGGGTATCTGAACTTGATATGAAAAATAAAGCTGTATTCCTGGATAGAGATGGAACACTAAATAAAGACAGCATCGATTATATCAAACATCTGTCAGAATATGAAATTTTCGACTTCACACCTGAAGCGCTTCGTATCTTACAAAAAATGGGGTTCAAGCTCGTTGTAATTACAAACCAGTCTGTCATAGCAAGAGGAATGTCCAGTACAAAAGAAGTTGAAAGTATTCACAACTTCCTTACAAATGAACTAAAAAAACACGGCGTCACACTTGATGGTATCTATTACTGTCCCCACCACCCTGACGATAACTGCCCTTGCAGAAAGCCAGAAACCGGAAACATAGAAAAGGCGATAAAAGATCATAACATCGACCCGATAAGGTCTTACTTTATTGGAGATTCAAAAAGAGACATAGAAGCAGGCAAAAAAGTCGGCTGTAAAACGATTCTTGTACTCACTGGCGAACGGATCAAGTCCCCTGACGAAACCACAAACTGGAATATCAAACCTGACCATGTAACGAAAGATCTGCTTGAGGCAGCAAAACTAATACAAAAAATAGAGAGTAGTAAATGAAGATTGTTGTACTTATGGGTGGCACCTCCCCTGAAAGAGAAGTTTCCCTGGAAAGTGGCAAGAACATAGCAAGCACACTAAGAGAAGCTGGGCACGATGTCATACCGCTTGACACCGTATTGCCCATCGACCAGCTCAAAGAGCCTGTTCTCATTACAGAGGAACATATAAAAAACGGGGATAAAAATCTCATCGAGTTACTAAAAACTGAGGAAGTGAAAAACGCAGATTTTATATTTAACGCTCTGCACGGCGGTTCCGGTGAAAACGGAGTGGTTCAGGCAATACTGGATACCTTTGGATACAAATATAACGGCTCCGATGTAGAAGGCTGTGCAATTGCAATGGATAAAATAACAACAAAGAGGATCTTCGAGCTTCTTGGGATCCCAACACCAAGGTGGTTACATTATTCCAGGAACAATGCCACAGAGTTCAACCGAATTTGTGAAGAAATCGCTGCTAAATTTGCCTTTCCCATCGTGGTAAAGCCCGCCCGCCAAGGTTCAACAGTAGGGGTAAGTGTCGTCAGAGGAAAACAGGAGTTAACGTCGGCTATCAAACTTGCATTCAAATACGATAACGAAATAGTTATTGAAGAATTTATCGAAGGTAGAGAACTTACTGTAGGGATTGTCGGAAATCAGGCGCTCCCTGTTCTTGAAATTGTACCCAAGCACGGAATCTATGATTATGAGTGCAAATACAAAAATGGGATGAGCGAATATATAGTGCCCGCAGACATAGATCAAGAAGTTGCGAGCAGAATACAAAAACTTTCCCTTACTGCTTTCGAAGCTCTGCGATGCTATGGCTATGGGAGATTTGACCTAAGGCTTGGTCGGGACGGGACCCCCTACTTTTTTGAATTGAATTCTCTCCCTGGGATGACCTCTCACAGCCTTGTTCCAAAAGCAGCAAATGCAGCCGGGCTTTCTTTTATCAAGCTTCTGGAAAAAATAATTGAACTGGGGTTAATGCGATGAATAAAAAATCTGACATTTATGGAGGAATTGACCCAGTACATCAAAGCAGATGGTACGCGATATATACAAAACCGCGACATGAGAAAAAAGTCTTTGACTCTCTCAATCAGAAAAAAATAGAAGCATTCCTTCCCCTAAAAAAAGAGTACCATCAATGGTCCGACAGAACGAAACTTGTAGAAGAACCTCTGATCCGAAGCTACATTTTTGTTCACATACCCTTAAAACGTTCCCTTGAAGTCCTTGAAACTTACGGTGTTATAAAATTTGTGACATTTAAAGGAAACTATGCCCCGATCCCGGATTTCCAGATAGAAGCACTGAAAAAGACTCTCGAAAACCAGGTATCCTTAGAACCCATCCAATATCTCAAAGTGGGCCAACTTGTTGAAATCACCGACGGTCCTCTAAAAGGAGTCATAGGGAGGATCCAAAGAATCAAAAATGAAGATAAATTTGTCATATCCTTAGATGCCATTCGGGCTGCTTTTGTGGTTGACATCCACCCGGGATACCTAAGACCCATCAGCGAGGAAAAAAAGAAAAAACTTTTAACCTTACCCTTAGGGTTAGAACCATGGCAATAGTTTTCTATAACACCCTGACACGAAAAAAAGAAAAATTTAAGCCTATCACACCGGGAATTGTGAAAATGTACACCTGTGGTCCTACCGTTTATAACTATGCCCATATAGGAAATTTCAGAGCATATACCTTCGAAGACCTGCTAAGAAGATATCTCAAATTCAAAGGGTTTAAAGTTATACAGGTCATGAATCTAACAGATGTTGATGACAAAATCATAAAAGCCTCTAAGGAAAAAGGGGTGCCTATAGAAGAATTTACAACCCCCTATAAAAAAGCCTTCTTTGAAGATATCGAGACCCTGGGTATCGAAAAAGCAGAGTTCTATCCTGAAGCTACAAAACACATTAATGAAATGGTTGATATAATCAAAAAACTTCTCGCAAAAGGACATGCATACAAAGCCGCCGATGGCTCAATTTATTTTAAAGTCTCAAGCTTTGAAAAATACGGACAACTCGCAAATCTGAACGTGAAAGAAATGAGAGTCGGAGAAAGAGTAGCAAGCGATGAATACGAAAAAGAAGAGATAAGAGATTTTGCACTATGGAAATCCTGGAAACCCGAAGATGGAAATGTATATTGGAACACAGAACTGGGGAAAGGCCGCCCTGGGTGGCATATAGAATGTTCTGCAATGAGTATGAAATATCTTGGAAACCACTTTGATATTCATACAGGTGGAGTCGATAACATTTTCCCTCATCATGAAAATGAAATAGCTCAAAGTGAATGCGCCACCGGAGAGAAATTTGTAAACTATTGGCTACACTGCGAACACTTGCTGGTAAATGATGAAAAAATGAGCAAATCCCTGGGAAACGTTATATATCCAAGAGAATTAATAGCCCGAGGTGTAGACCCTGTGGTAATAAGATATACCCTGTTGTCAACCCACTACAGACAAAAATTGAACTTCACAACCGAAAAACTAATCTCGTCCGCCAGCTCCGTAGAAAGACTCCTTGACTTTTACAATTCCCTTGACTTCTATGAGGACTCTAAACAAACAGAGTTTAAAAATCTGATAAGTGATACAGAAAAAGCTTTTGAAGAAGCACTGGATGACAACCTAAACATATCAGAAGCTATGGCAGCCATTTTTGAACTAGTAAAAGAGGTAAATAAACACAAAGCAAAAAAACAAATCTCGAAAACCGATGCAAAAAATATAAAAGCAACCCTGGATAGATTTGATACTGTCTTAAATATCTTTAAGATGGGTCAGGTGAAACTGAGTGAGGAAATAAGACAGCTTATTGACAGAAGGGCAAAAGCTCGGAAAGAGAAAAACTGGAAGGAAGCTGATAGAATAAGAGAATATCTACTTGAAAAGGGCATTATCCTGGAAGATACCCCCCAGGGGACAAGATGCAAGAAAACTCTAATCAAAAAAGACTTTTCAAAAGTATAAACCAACACATCTCATACCTTATAATAATCCAGATACCACTCAATGAACTTCCTTACTCCAACCTCTATATCCACCCTGGGATCGTAACCTAAAAGCTCTCTGGCATGACTAACATCAGCATATGTCTCGGGTATGTCCCCCGGTTGCATTGGTAGAAAATTTAGCTCTGCCTTCTTACCCGTATACTTCTCAATCAGGTGAATAAAATCCATAAGGTTTTCACTCTTGCTCCTCCCCAGATTAAATATCTCGTACGAGAAGCTCTTATAAATTGCCGAAACCACACCATTGACAATATCATCTATGTAGGTAAAATCCCGTCTCATATTCCCAAAATTATAAACATCAATCGGCTTCCCTTCAAGAATATTTCTCGTAAACTTAAACAAAGCCATATCAGGCCTTCCGTAGGGTCCATAAACGGTGAAAAATCTTAACCCAGTACAGGGCAACTCAAAAAGATGAGAATATACGTGAGCAATAAGCTCGTTGGACTTTTTCGTGGCAGCATAAAGCGATATAGGTGTATCTACTCTATCTCCTTCTGAGAAAGGCAGTTTCTTATTGTTACCATAAACACTCGAACTCGAAGCATATACAAAATTTGCAACCTTTGCCTGCTTCGATAGCTCAATAACATTCAAAAACCCTTCAAGATTGGACTTCTGGTAGCTAAAGGGATTTATCAAAGAATATCTTACCCCTGCCTGAGCTGCAAGATGACAAACATACTCAATCTCATGATTCCGATAGATACTCTCAAGCTTTTCAAAATCGCATATATCAACCTTATAAAACTTAAATCTATCGTAATTTGAAAGTACATTTTTACGGGCTTCCTTAAGAGAAGGATCGTAGTAGCTGTTAATATTATCAACCCCAATGACCTCTTCGCCTCTCACAAGGAGCTTCTCAGCCACATGAAAACCTATAAACCCCGCTACCCCTGTAATAAGTACTCCCATACTTCCAACCCCTTCTATTCTCAGCCTTCGTAATTTAGCATAAGGTGCAAGAATTGCCAATCCTTTTGTCCAGAAAAGTCTCTACCCCACAGCCTACAATAAAAACATATTCGCTTTCTTTCCCTTCAGAGCTTCAGACCAGCGAACTTCCATAGCTTGCAACCCCCAAAGAAGCATTGGTTCACAATAAGAAACATGCTTATTGAAAATGTTCAAATTTTTGAATAAATTTATTGGGTCTGTGAGCAAATGCAAGATGTTAATTAGCAGAATTATAGTTGAATTGCGCCCGAACTGGTTTAGAACAAAGGACAATGTCAAACTTAGAGGAGCTGGCTATCGAAGTTTCTAAAACCAATATATTCGATCTCCTTGATGTACCCAAGGAAAGAATGCAAATTTACAGCTATAATGAAAGAAAAAAAATCTTCGAACCTATCCCAACTCATGAATCTTTACTTCCACAACACATAAAACTCAATTCAATTCCAGAAATATCTAAAAGATTATTAACAAAAGATATCATTTACTTCTCTGATATAAACGAAATTAAACCACCGGAAAAGAACCTCTTCCTGAACAACAATATATATTCCCTACTAATGTGCACCATAAAACATCATCATAAACTCCACGGAATCGTGTTGTGTGGTAAAGACAAAAAAAGAGTCTGGAGCAAAAAAGATATCATCTCCACTAAGCGCATCTCACATATCCTTGCCTACATTTTTGAACACAGGTACTACCAGAAAACTCTACCCAGGCTTCAGAAAGAACTATACGAGCTAAAAACAAAACTATTTAACCTTAAATACGCCTTCTTTGATTCTCTAGAAGTCAATACCTTCCATTTCGAGCTGAAGAAATACCTGGACATTATCGATATGAACTCTGGCTTCATTCTTGCATGGCATCAAAGCAATCCTGGAGCACTCCCAGAAAATTTGATAAAAAACTTAACAAGAATAACAACAAATGTGCAAAAAGCCCATACTTTAATGGAATATAGAGAGACCGAGCTATTTCCAGAAGCTGGAACGACCAAACATAACATAGCCAGCTCCCTACACAGTGAATTAAACTACGTTATCACAAATCTCGAACAATACCTTCATAAATATAACATTGCCGTAAAAGATAGCATCGATGAAAAAATCAGCATCCAGGAAAATCCTCTCAGAATAAGACGATTGATTTTTAACCTCTTCCTCGTCGTGGCTTCACTTATCACCAATATCCCAACCTCAAAGAGAACCATCAGTGTCGCCTCTTGGCAAAGGGGAGAATTTATATACCTACACCTCACTGTACCCCAACCCATTATCTACCACGGTGGTACCATCACACCAAGAATTCTCTTGAAATCAAATATTCTGGAAGACAGATTGAAAATAACTACCGAATATATGTTAAATCTCCTGAAGCGAAACAAGGGCTATTTTAAAATTATCACCAGAAATAACACAAAATTCATTATAAAGATTCCCAAAGGAGGTTTCATCAGATACAAATGTATAGACTAATCATAGCCGATGACAACCCAGAGACAAGAGAAACGATCTCCGAATATATTGAGGAACAGTTAGGGCTAAAAACCTATCAGTGCGAGAACGGGAGGCAAATAATAGAAATTTTCAACAGCAAAGGAGCAGACATTATCATTACCGATATAAACATGCCTCTCATGGACGGCTTTAAAGCTGTGGAAGAAATAAAAAAAACATGCAATTGCTATTCAAATCCAATTGTGATATTTATATCTGCATTCACAGATACAACCAATCTTATCAAGGCAATCAGGCTGGGGGCATTCGACTATTTCAAAAAACCCATCGATCTATTTGAGCTCCACGCCTCCCTCTTTCGAGCCATCCAGCAACTGCAAACTACCCCAAGACCTCCTTCTCAAGCCCAAGTCATTAGTAGCAATTTTCCCAGACCAGTCCCCAAGCTGTGTTCAGGAATCATCCAGTTCCCGGACAACTCTATCTTTGGATTCTTCTCAGAGAAAATGAATCAAATTGTTAACTTAGCAACCGCCTACCACCACGATAGAACGATACCAGTGCTCATAGAAGGTGAGACCGGCACCGGAAAAGAGCTAATAGCAAAACTTATCCATTATGGCTCTGAAAAAGAAACAAGGCCTTTCATAACTTTAAACTGCACTGCCATCCCCTCCAATATTTTTGAAACAGAAGTCTTCGGCTATGAAAAAGGAGCCTTCACAGGTGCAGACACCAGAGGCAAGAAGGGTTATCTTGACATAGCTCAGGGAGGAACTCTATTTCTCGATGAAATAGGGGATCTGCCAATAGAAATGCAGATAAAACTCCTGAGAGCTATAGAAAACAAAAGATTCTATCGAGTCGGAGGAAATAAAGAGATAGAAATAGATGTTAGATTTATCTTCGCAACTAATAGGGATCTTCTCACTCTTATAAAACAGGGAAAGTTTAGAGACGACCTCTACTACAGGATCGCTACCGGCAAGATAAATGTACCCGCTCTACGAGAAAGAAAAGCCGAAATATGGCCGCTTGCTCAACTTTTTCTAATCCAGGCTGCAAAAAGGAAGAAAAAGGATTTTAAATTCATAAACCCTGAAACCCTCAAAATACTCGAAAGTTACCATTGGCCAGGAAATGTCAGAGAGCTACTAAACGTTATCGAAAACGCCGTGTTGCTCTACAATAACATCGAACTGTTACCAGAACATATCAATCTACCTGTGGATACCGGGCTGACATCCTCTATCAAGTCAAAAACAATCAAACTGGACAATTTCGAACTCCCCGAAGAAAGCTTCAACCTAAGGGAATTTGAAAAAAGGATTATCAAAAAAGCTTTGGCAAAATTCAATTGGAACAAAACCAGAGTGGCAAAATATCTGGGACTCTCAAGAACCCAGCTGAGAGTAAAATTAAACAGATACCAACTGAATGAGAAATGTTAAAATGCTAATGTTTAAAACTAACCAAATCTATAAATCTACATGGTCAATTATAAACACTGCTCAAAAAAAAACAAACACATATAATACCCCCTAAAACCCTAACCAACTCACTTTGAAGCAAATACACAACACACACATGTCCTAATATATGTGGCAAACATATTGAACTTATACAAAAAGAGGATTTGAAAAAGGAGGAATAAAATGGCAGAGAAGATAGCTTCCATCAACAAATTTCTAATATTCAAGATAGAAAATGAAGAATACGGAATAGACATCAACCGTATAAGAGAAATAATTGGTATTCAGAAGATTACCCCTTTACCAAACGCCTCGGGTAGCTTGAAAGGAGTTATAAACTTGAGAGGGACAATAGTACCTGTTATCGATGTAAGACAGGAATTCAACATGAAACAAAAAGAATACGATTACGAAACCTCTATAATAGTAACCCAGATAAATGAAAAGCTCGTCGGATTGATCGTCGATTCCGTGTCAGAAGTGTTGGATATACCACCAGAAGCTATCGAAAAACTACCAGAGATCGAGCAAAGAAAAGAAAACTCTTTTATAACAGGTATAGCAAAGGCGGGAGATAACATAAAAATCCTTATAGATGTGGAAAAGCTCTATAAAAATCATGGGCAATATAACAACCTTACAAACTAAAAAGGAGGCATGCTATGTCTTTTTTCACAATTAACTCAAAGGCAAAAAAAGCTCTTGAAAGCAACGGAAAGTTCAAATCACAACTTGATAACCTTCTTTTAGAAGTCAAAAACGGCAATACAGAAGCCAGGCTGCAAATCCAGAATGGAGAACTAAGTGAAGAGCTAAAACAGGCTGCCACCTGTGTAAACGAGATTCTGGACCTGTTTACTACTGGTCTTCAGGAAGCTGAAACGAAGCTTAAACTTTTGAATAGTGGAACCATTCCTGAAAAAACCTCTTTCAAATCCAATGACGTCTTTGCGAAAATAGGCGATGCAATAAATAGCCTCATTGACCGC
>QNCQ01000003.1 GCA_003645825.1 Fidelibacterota bacterium | reverse complement strand
GCTTTATCTCATAGAGCTCGCGGAAAACACCATCAGAAACGTAGTAAATGGTAACCCAAGACCATCTCCTGAAAATGTACCTGAAAGGCTGAAAGAACCAAGAGGAGCTTTCGTAACAATTGAGAAGAACGGACAGCTAAGAGGATGCATAGGATATGTATTGCCTGTCTATCCACTGTACCAGACAGTGATAGAAGCAGCAACAAGCGCTGCTCTTAAGGACCCAAGATTTCCTCCAGTTTCCCCTGAGGAACTTCCTGAAATAACTGTAGAGATATCTGTCTTGACTCTACCACGAAAAATCAAAAGCATCGATGAGATTGAAGTGGGAAAACACGGGCTGATTATAAAAAAGGGATTCTACCAGGGACTTCTTCTGCCACAGGTAGCAGTGGAATATGGATGGGACAGAAAAACATTCCTGGAACATACCTGCTTGAAAGCCGGGCTTTACAGAAATGCATGGAAAGACCCGGATACTGAAATAAGTATTTTTTCTGCCCAGGTCTTCAACAGGGAAACTCTTAAAGAAAACTAAGCCTGAATCCGTGTAAAAAATAACCCCATTCCAATTACAAAAATAGAATAGACAACCAAAAAGATAATTGAATTTAAAAGACCAAAAACAGGAACAAAGATAGCTGAAATTACGTAAATACCTATACATGCTCCGATAACGTCTAAAGAATATCCAATCCCGGACGTTTTTGCCACTCCCTTTCCACCTATCTTTTCAAGAAGTCCCGTAAGAACAGGAAAAAGGAAACCACAATTAACCCCCAGAAAAAACGTCAGAACAGGAATCAGAATATCATACATGAAATACCCAACGGAAAACTTTATCAACAGTATCCCCACCCCGGAAAGAAGCAGAACACTTACAAATGCCATTCCCATACCCAGTCTCAATAACCTCTCCTCGCGGACTATAATTCTCGCCCCCAGTCCCGCCCCAAGCATAAAACCAAGGTTGATAAGAAAAATTTTTAGGTATATCCCCCCTGCATAACTCTGATAAATCATCACATAGAGTCCCACCAGCGACATAGAGATAAATCCTATCGAAAAAATAACAAATTTTATTGTTTTCTCTTTTTTATTCTTCGTTAGAAGTATGAAAGGAATTGTCAGGAAAACCAGGTAAACATACTTGAAATTCAACTTATTCAGAAATTTATACAAATCTTTGAGAATCCCTCCTGTTTTCTTATCCCACAGTATTGTCTCATAATAGAACCCTATCGGTTTCTCTACGGTATTTATCTTCTTTACTTTGCACTCTGCAAGAAGATCGTTAAGAAACTGAATTTTAAACGGGCTCAGCCTATCCACTAGATAATATTCCCTGATGTATTTTACATCGAGTTTTCTCTGCTTCAACCTTGACACTACAACATCAAAGTTAACATCAAGCACAATGTCCGTTGCCAGCAGATGTATCGTATTTCCCGGTATCCAATAGACATGCTTAAATACTTTTTGAGCTGTATTGCCTATTACTTTAAGATATTCCACGTGCTCCCTACTTAAAAATCTTTCTCCTCCTGGCAGATGAAAGGCAAGAATCCCGCCTTTCTTCATAACATCCTTTAAGCGGGAAATGAAATAAAGAGAATAATACGAATTAAGATAAGCACTTGTGGGAAGGGGGATATTCAAAATCACAACATCAACTTTTGTTTTGAATCTCTCAAGCAGTCTGACCGGATCACCTGTCATAAATTTGACCTTCCCGGTACTTTTAGTATCCATTCCGTAAAAATTGCTATAGGAATTTAATTCTGATTGAAGCACCCTATCTTTCTGTATAATTATAACACGATTGACACTCTTGTGCTTCAGTACCTCAAATGCAAGCTCATAATTACCCGTTCCTACCACCAATACCGTTTCAGGTCTGGGATGATACAACAAGGGGAAATGCACCAGTTCTTCCCTTTTTTCTTCATTACCAAACACCCATAATGGTGAAGAATTAGAAAAAAGCGTTCTCATACCCTGATAACTGGCAACAACAACAGAAGAATATCTAGTCTCCACACATTTCTCCACTGTCTGGGGTTTCCACACTTCATTTACAATTTGCCTATTAAAAACAAAAAGAAAAACTAACCCTACTCCGATAAACACCCCCATAATTTTCAGAAGCCACCCCTTCCGTCCCAAAGCAAGAAAAACAAAAAGAAAAATTCCAAGAACTACAAAGAGAGCCTCGAAACTATTTAAGCCAGAGAAAAAAAACAGTCCAATAAAAACACCTCCCAGTGCAGAACCAAAAGTCTCATACGAGTAAATTTTATGCACCGGAAACGCAATCCCTGCATCATCTACAGCCTTCACAAGTAAAGGAAAAAATATGCCATTCAGAATGGAGGGAATCACCAGGACAACAAAACTAATAAAGAATATCGGGCCAACACCAAGGATCTCAGATAAAGGCAAACCAAGCAACTTCTTTGAAAAAACACACAATATGGATGAAGCGGCAACCAATAACACATAAACTATTCCTATAAATGTAATCAACCTCAGAACATTTTTACATCGTAACTTCGCCCCAATTCTACTACCTACGCCAGTAAGCAATAGCCAGTGTCCAAGAACAATACACAGGGCAATTTCATTCCCCTGAAAAATACTTAATGTCAATCGCACAAATACAGTCTGGATGGATATTGCCACAAACCCTACAAAAAAAGGGAATAACCTCCAGACAAAACCTCTATCTACATTTTTTAACATCTGTTTGTCAGCTAACCACCATAGAAGCGCTGTTAGTCCTGTATAACCCTTTTTACCCTTCTTAAACTTTTCTTTCCTCCCTCACTGTAGTTTTCAGCGCTACTAACAAGACTGCTTATCTTAACCCTTCCAGAGGAATGAATGAACTTACAATTCCCAATATATATTCCCACATGAGTTATTCTATTCTCATCAGGGCCAAAAAACAGCAAGTCCCCTGGCTTAAGTTTCTCAAAACTATTTGACGTATCCACATCGACACCAACGTTAACCTGCATATTTGCATCTCTTGGGAGCAATAATCCAACATTCCTAAAGACAGTCTGCACAAATCCGCTGCAATCCATTGCTTTCGTTGATGTCCCTCCCCACAAATAAGGTCTCCCGAGTAATTTCTTGGCGAGGTGCACAACACTACGAGGTGTAGGCCTGAAAGCCTTATATTTTTTATAAGACACCATCTGATACCTAGGAACAAAACCCTTCCTTCCATCAGGAAGTACTACATAAAACCAGTTACCTTTCCTACCTATAAATCTTACAATATTACCAAGTACAATATCCGAAATCGGATAAGAATTATATGAAGGTTCCTGATAAACCCTGCCCTCTACGTCATAAAAGACGTATAAGTCATCCCCAAACCACTTATCTACAAAATCCTTTCTCCCACGAGCAACACTGCTACTGGAAACCCAACCAATATACCCATCATCGCATTTAACCAGATAGTAATTACATTCCTCTTTTAACAATCTCACCATATGTCCCATCAGCGTCTGAGAAACCATCTCAGACGAAACAGAGGGTTCCCGCCTGAGGTGGGCCACAGAATTCACTATCAACCCATAGCTTTCCTCTCCCAGGACATCCTCAGGAAGAACCAGAACCTCACTTCTAAACTCCAGCCGTGGAAATTCGGTTTCCAAAACACCAAAAAGGGACTCAAGTCCCTCTCTACAATCTGTCTCTCCTGAAATTATAAACTTACCCCTGCTGTACTCTACCTTTATATCCCAGATTGATGTTCTTCTATCGGGAGCAAATCTTTTACCTACCTCAGCTATTTTCCCCCTTATCAGGCCCTCAATCTTGTTTACATCTGAACATTCCTTAAAGGTTGTAATGCTCAATATCAAGATAGCTACTATGGCAACTTTACTCATTTCTGTACCCGAGAATATTAGCATAGCTAATCTCATCTTTAAGAATCTCTATAGCTTTCGCCACAACCTTATCATCACTCAAAGTTGCCTTAATTCGTCCCGCCAATCCACCTTTTAACATTCCAAGCTCCGCCTTGATTCCAAGCTTTATCTGCTCGACATTTTTATTCCACTCCTCTTCCTTCATATCCCTATATTTCTCGTATATCTTGCTAAAATCCACCACACCATTAAACCTTTCATCACTTTTCAACTTCTCTTCTACTTTTCTGAGAGTTCTCTCCACATCAAATTGAAAGTCAAAACCTTTCTCTTTCACATATTCTTTAAATTCTTTCAACATTTTATCATCAACCACAATGGGTTCTGGAATATCCTCATGTTTAGACATGTAATTAATTGCAAAACTATAAAAAAAGTTATCCCGCCACAAAGCTTGAACAATAGGAGCAAGCCTTTCTCCCTCAATCACTATATCCGGATAAATACCACCGTGACTCTTCAGCCTTCTGCCATTTTTAGAGTAGAAAACAGAATCTTCCTCAATATCAGACACTATAACTTCAGGATTTCTTATAAAATCGGATTTTTGTATGAGTCTCCCACTAGGCGTAAAATATTTCGCAGTCGTTATCTTTAGAGTATGCTTATCATCCAGTTTAAAAACGGTTTGCACCAATCCCTTACCAAAAGATCTGCTCCCGATCACCACTCCCCTGTCAAGGTCCTGAACAATACCAGCGATAATTTCGCTTGCGGAAGCACTCCCCCGATCAATGAGAACAGCCATCTTCACACTATTACCAACTATAGGTTTCCTACGGGAAATAAAGTACCTATTTGCTGTAGGAACCCTGCCTCGGGTGAAAAGAAGCGTATCCCCCGGATCGGTAAAAAGTTCTGCAACCTTGATAGCTTCATCAAGCAAGCCTCCCGGATTGCCTCGCAAATCAAGTATTAGCGCTTTCAGATTATCAATTCCTGCTTTCTTTGTAAGAGTTTCTTTAATCTCCCTCGACGCCCCCCTTGAAAAATCAGATAGTCTCAGGTAAAAAACACCCTCATCAACATACCCTGCATAGCTTATATCGTGTATCTGAATTTTCTCTCTCGTCAACTCATACTCCATCTTTTCAAAAACTCCAGGTCTGCGAATTATCAATTTTACCTTCGTCCCTACTTTACCCCTTATTTTCCGGGCTGCTTCTCCAAGACTCATACCCACTATATTAAGAGTATCTATCATCAATATTTGATCGCCTGGCCTTATGCCAGCACGAAAAGCGGGGCTACCATCAATAGGTGAAATAACTGTAATTGTATCATTATACTTGCTGATCCTCATCCCAACACCACCATATTCGCCCTCAGTCATCATATCAATCGATTCTCTCTGCTCAAGATTCAAAAGCTCAGTATAGGGATCCAGCTGTTCGAGCATAAGATTGATACTTTCCTCAGTGTACTTTTCAGGCTTTATAGGCTCAACGTAATTCGTAAAAACCTGCTTGTACACCTGATTGTATAGTGAAATGGAGTTTTCTATTTCCCTGTAGATATCCCTCTGTCCAATTGCAAAAATCAAAGCCACAATTACCAGGCTGACACCCACTATCTTATAAAACAAATTCCTCTTTGCTTTCATACTAACCTCTTTTTTCCCAGTAAAGGTTCCAAACTCCTTACCACCTCCTCAAATATCTCTTGGGGAGTTTTTATCCCATCCAGCACCACAAATCTCTCACCATATTTCCCGGCCAGCTCCAAAAAACCCTTCCTTACCCTTTCCTGAAATGCCCTGTCCTCCAGTTCAAGCCTATCAAGGCTTCTACCGGCAAGCCTCTTTTCTCTCTCCTCAACAGTAATATCAAGTAAAAATGTCACATCTGGCTCAACACCACAGCTAGTAAATTTGTTCAATTCGTAGATAAAATCCAAATCTATATCCCTCCCATACCCCTGGTACGCAGTACTGGAATCATAGTACCTGTCACAGATAACAACATATCCTTCCTCAAGAGCCGGAATTATTCGCTCCCGCGTAAGCTGATATCTGCTTGCTGAATAGAGAAAAAGCTCCGTAGCAGGATACATCCCCGAACTGCCCTTGTCAAGTAAAATTTCTCTAATTTTTTCTCCTATCAAAGTACCCCCCGGTTCCCTGAAAAGTTTGTAACTAATACCATTTTTGCAAAACCAATCCACCAGCATATTTATCTGAGTTGTCTTTCCCGAACCATCTATCCCTTCGAACGTTACCAGTATTCCTCTACGCAACATGAGGTCTATTCTCCAGTTTTAACTTGGGCTTCAACTTATAACTAAGATAAATAAAAGGAGTATCTATTGCTGCAACCATTAATTTCAAAACATAAGTAGAAAGTATAATCTGCAAAACCACTTTAAAAGGATATATCCCAAGAAAAGCAACTATGTTAAAAGTAATGGAATCAATAAGTTGACTGACCCATGTGGAACCATTATTCCTCAACCACAAAAACTTTCCCCCCGTTTTCTCCTTTATAAAATGAAAAAGCCATATATCATTCATCTGACTCACCATATACGCTATCAACGAGGCCAAGATAATACGAGGAGCAAAGGAAAAAATTACTTTCATGGAAGGATGAGCCATATCGTACGCATTGGGTTTAAAAAGCATGATAACCTGACTTGAAACAAGGTAAAACAACGCAGCAAAAAAGCCTATATAAACAGCTCTTTTCCCCTCTTTCTTCGAATAATGTTCACACAACAGGTCTGTGGATAGGAAAATCGAACCGTAAGTAATATTTCCACCCGTTGCAGCTATCCCGAATATTGTAAACTGCTTTGTTACGAATATATTAGCAAGTACGATATTAATAGCGATAAAGCTATAAAGCCATACCTTACCCATCCGAAAAGCAAAAAGGGAACAGGAAAGAACAAACACCGTCATAAACAGGAAAACCAACTCATTACTCATATTGCACCTTCAAATGAATGCTCTTTTATTAGATCTGCAATTTCAGGGGAGAGCCTCGTTATCCTTCCTGAATCATTTGTCACAGCATGAGTAGTGCTACCCTGAGCTATACTAACACCATTTTGTAACACATCATAATCGATTGTCATCCTCACCCCAGAAAACTCGCTCACCCAACAATATACCTCAAGAACATTGTCATAAAGAGCAGGTCTTTTATATCTACAATGCGCTTCCACAACCGGAAGAGAAAAACCCTTCTCTTCCATTTCCCTATAGGTAATTCCTATCTCTCTTAGTAACTCCGTCCTTGCTTCCTCAAAAATCTCAAAATATCTAGAGTAATACATCACCCCCATCCTATCTACATCCTTGTACCTAACCCTATATCTGTAACAAAACTTACTCATCCCATGAACCCATCATGCCATATTTGTGGATTCTTCTCTCAACAAGCTCATCCACTGGAATTTGTAAAAGTTCTCTCAAATGTCTAACTATAGTCTCTTTAACATATTTTGCAGCCATATCATAATCCCTGTGAGCACCTCCAATCGGCTCCGGGATAATCTCATCCGCAATTCCAAGTTCCCCAAGATCATACGCCGTCACTTTCATAGCTTCAGCTGCTATGGGAGCTTTAGAAGCATCCCTAAAGAGGATCGAAGCACAACCTTCAGGAGAAATCACTGAATACCAGGTATTCTCCATAACAAGTATCCTATCCCCTACCCCAATACCGAGCGCACCACCACTCGCACCTTCCCCTATAACAACAATAAGTATGGGTACTCTTAGCCTTGACATCTCAAACAGATTTCTGGCAATTGCCTCTGCCTGCCCTCTCTCCTCAGCCCCTATTCCCGGATAAGCACCTGGAGTGTCAATAAAGGAAATAACAGGCTTATTGAATTTCTCTGCAAGCTTCATAACTCTAAGAGCTTTTCTGTAACCCTCTGGGTGAGGCATACCAAAATTCCTATACAGATTCTCCTTGGTACTTCTTCCTTTTTGCTGTCCAATAATAACTACTTTAAGATCATCTATCACACCGAATCCCGTAACAATAGCTTTATCATCTCCAAAAAATCTATCTCCATGAACCTCAATAAATTCTGAACAAATTCTGGAAATATAATCAAGGGTATAAGGTCTTGCAGGATGCCTTGCAAGCTGAACCCTCTGCCACCTTGTGAGGTTAGAATAGGTCTTTTTTATCAACTTTTCCAGTTTTGCCTCAAGACTTTTTATCTCACCTGACAGATCCATCCCATTTGCAGCGGAGATGTCCTTCATTTCTTGTATTTTCTTCTCCAGCTCAACAATTGGCTTCTCAAAGTCTAAAATTATGCCCGACATACCCCCTCAAATTTTTAACAATGCTTTAACTATTATTTCTATGTCAAGAAAAAGCGAATAATTCAACATGTAATAATACTCAAAATTGTTAGCCTCCTTACCGACACAAGAGTTTTTCTGCAGCTGTCCAAGACCTGTCAATCCCGGTTTACACCTTAGATATACACAGGAAGGATTCGGTTTAACAAGTTCACTTCCAACGATGCTCATATCCCCTCTAAGAACAGATAAACTCAGGGGAAGCTTCTCAATAAAAGTATTTCCCCCACCATCTTTTCCCCTCTTAAGCAAAAACCCAGAGAAAATCTTACCCTCCACACCGACGAACCTTCCACGCTCAAGCCTGAATCCCACAAGGTATAACCAAGGCAGAGCAAAAAGCGTAAAACCAGAAAGAAAAAACGAAACAACAATATCAAACGTCCTTTTTAATATTTTATTAACAGGCCTATATATACTGTAATCCACATCCACCAACGGAATATCCTCTATCTTCTCCACACTTGATTTACCCAGAATATAGTCAAGCTGCTGAGGAACTATCCTGGCATGTATCCTCATCTGTTTAATGGAGTCCATTATAGTCAAAATATCATTGTTGTTAAATCTATCAAGAGTAAAGATTAATTCCGTGGCTCTGTGTATCCTTATTATTTCAGGCAAATCTCTAACGGTGCCAAGAAATGGAAATTCATTTATTCTGCCTGGGATAAACTCCTTGTCTACAAAACCAATAATCTCAAAACCCAGCTCCAAATGTTTATGTAAACGCTTAGCTACCCTTCTCCCTTCATTTCCAGCACCAACAATGATAACCCTTCTCGAAAGCAAAGTTCTCGAGATAAATGAAGACGGCGATATTAATCTTCTCCTTTGCAATACTAACACAAAAAGGCGCCAGCCCGGGAGCAAAATACTAACCAGAACAAAACTCCATATTAAGAACTTTGGAGAGTACAGCGAAGCTTTTAACACCCCATTTATAACTGCAGATATAGTAAAACTTAAAAAGGAAGCCACAAGAGCTCTTGAATAAGACAGCTCCCGTTTGTCGTACAACCCCACAACGTAACCTATGCCAATCCAGATCATAACATAGATAGCAATAAGAGAAAACAAAATTCTATAAGGTGGCAAAGGAGTAGGCTGAAACCTATGAGCCACCAGAATTCCGGATATTATCAGCACTGTATCTATAATAAGAATAGAATATTTCTTCAACAACTTACCCAGAAAGGAAATAACACCACGTATAATAATCCCGGTCCTCAATACAACATCAGTAATGGCAGAATAACCTCTTCCATAGTATTTTCGTACAAAAATATCCATAGCTTTGTAAAACGTTATGATATTGTCGAAATTGGCCAGCTTTGCACTTTCACCTTTATAGTGTATAATCTTCGTAAGCGGCACATAATAAACTCTCCAACCAGCTTTGTTTATTCGATAGCAATAGTCAAGATCCTCTCCATACATAAAAAAGTTTTCATCAAAACCCCCAATCTTCTCATACACCTCTCTTCTTATCATCATAAAAGACCCACTAACAGCATCCACTGGATAAACTTCATCGGGATCAAGATAGGTAAGATTATATCTACCAAACAACCTGCTTTGAGGAAACAATCTGCTAAGCCCTACTAATTTGGTAAAAGCCACAAAGGGGGAAGGGAAACTTCTTCGGCATGGCAACTGAAGTGTACCATCAGAATTGAGAATTTTACACCCAGCAGCACCTGCATCGCCATGATCCTCAAAAAAACTCAGCATTGTCCTGATGGTATCCTCCTGAATAATTGTATCGGGATTCAAAAAAAGTATGTATTTTCCTCTTGTTATTTTAAGTCCTTGATTACATGCCCTTGCAAATCCATAATTCTTATCGTTCCTAATAAGTTTCACATCCGGAAAATTCTCCTCAACCACTATCGGGGTCCCATCTACAGAATTGTTATCAACAACCACAATCTCCGACCCAATTCCCTCAAGCGCCTTTCTAAGAGATACAAGGCACTGGTACAGAAACTCCTTAACGTTATAACTAACTATAATTACAGATATTTGCATTCCCTGCTTCAAATCCTACTTCAAAAGCCCCAACAAACTGAGAATTTTTAACTTCCAGACCATAAAAACAGCTTCATAAATAATTGCCTTTGTCATTTTTGAGCGCCCCTCGGACCTTTCCTCAAATATTATCGGTACCTCAACGAGAGAGAAACCTTTTTTCCATGCTCTGAACTTCATCTCAATCTGAAAAGAATATCCCGATGACTTTATCCTTTCAAGATCAATACTTTCCAGTACTTCCCTCCTATAACACTTAAAACCAGAAGTACAATCCTTTATAGGTAAACCTGTTACCATCCTCGTATACTTGTTTGCTCCATAGCTCAAAATCAACCGTTTTATCGGCCAGTGGATAACATTAACCCCATTACAATACCTCGACCCTATAACAACATCATACCCCTCCTTCGCCCTGTTTATCAACCTCGGTATATCAAACGGATTATGCGATAGATCAGCATCCATCTCCAGAATATACTCATAATCCCTCTTAAGAGCCCATTTAAACCCTGCAACATAAGCTGAACCAAGTCCCAGTTTACCTACCCTCTCCATCAGATGAAGATTTTCATATTTTGTCTGCAACTCTTTAACAATTTCAGCCGTTCCATCAGGACTATTATCATCAACAACAAGTATATCAATATCAACACCCAGCGCATTCACGCGCTCGACAACTGTTTGAATATTATCCTTCTCATTGTAAGTAGGAACGATCACCAAGGATTCCGCCATTCACTGCCCCTCTTTCATTGCCCGAAGCGCTTCACGGACAGAGTATATCCTCACACCCAATTCTTTCTTTATCTTATCCACAACAAGTCCCCCTCTATATGGCCTCTTCGCCACCTGCCCTAACGCCCGCGTAGTCGTGGGCCTTACGAACTTCGGGTCAAGCCCAAATACAGCCACTATCTCAAGAGCAAATGCAAAACGATTTATGTAATCTTTGCCTCCATAGTGGTAAAGTCCATATGCCTTTCTTTCAAGTATCCTAGCAATTGCCTCAGCAAGTCCATCTACCCAGGTTGGATTACCAAATTGATCATTAACAACATGAATAACTTTCCTGCTGCTGACCTGAGAGACAACCCAGTGCACAAAACTTGCCTGCTGATAGTGGGTCTGCCCAAATAGCACATTAGTCCGAACGATGGTATGCGGTATCTCTGATCTTCGAAGCAGTTCCTCTGACTTCAACTTGGTGAAACCGTAATAGTTCACAGGATTAGGGGGGTCCCCTTCCTTATAAGGACCACCATCTCCATCGAATACATAATCAGTTGAAATATGTATCAGGTGCGATCCAAGGGGTTCCACAGCTCTTATGAGATTTTCAACCCCCTTTACATTTACATTCCAGGCAATATCCTTGAATTTCTCCGCTCCATCAACATCAGTGTAAGCCGCACAATTCACAACAGCATCCGGTCTTAGTTCCCTCACAAAACCTATCACATCATCCTCTATTGTTATGTCCAGTTTTGCATACGTTGCCCTATCAGAATAGACGCAACGATCACTCAGGTCCGTAACTATTACAGAATATCTTTCAGACAAAACCTCAAAACATTTTTCTCCCAGCATTCCATTCGCACCGGTTATTAATATATCCATGATACCAGCTATCTTCCCCTTTTAATCCAGAATTTTTGGGTCATAGGTAGTAGTAAGTGTTTTCGCCATTAATTCAACCTGACGCAACAGTATCGTAACCTTTTCCCCAGGGGCAAAAACAAGCATATCAACTACAAAAGTTCTATCGGTACTCAAATCATAAAAAGCATAGGTGATAAAGGGACCGCCTTTGGTCTCTTTTTCATGATACCACAAACCATACATTTTCAAAGCCTTCCACTTGCCAAACTTTGTCCAGTAATATCCCAGAAACCGCTTATCTGTTCTTATGTCCCGATAGAACTTACCTATCTCATTTCTCTTTTCATAAAGGCCTGACTCTGTCATCCAATCAGGCTTAAACCCCTTCGCCCAAGACACAGAAACCCATCGGTACGGGAATCCTCTTCCCAACCAGACAAAACCCCTATCCGGATACTCCCTTAACAACACATAATCATGCTGAATTCTCATAGTCCAGTGGTACTTCTCCCACAAGTGCCTCGAAATATTTTTCTGCTCACCATATTTAAATATATATTTTTTCTCCTGAGTAGCAAAATTTTCATCTATCTTTTTATAGATCCATCCAATATTAGCCAGGATGGATTCTTTCACCTTGCTTAAATCTCTACCAACAATAAGAAAAAACACCTGTTCACTAACCCAGAAATCTTGCACAAAAAATAAATTCAAACTATCCTCGAAAGCCATTTTATACCTATCGCCAGGGAGAATCCTCCTGGCAAGTGCCTTCCCAAGTTCAGTATTAAGATTGGCAATAACTATCAAATTATGATACATCTTTAAGCCCGGAAGGTTTGTAAGAGGAAACCACTTCACCTCATAAAAAGGCTGAAACTCCGGAGCTCTTATACCGAACGCCATTAAAGTATCAATCACAGGCTTTAGCACCTTCTGACTTTCCTCATCGGACAATACATACACTATGTCCAGAGGCCCCCTTGCTGTCTTCTGCATAGAACACGAAGTAATTACAACAAAAGATAAAACAACAGGCCATATCAGATATCTTTTCATTACTACCCTCGCTTTCTGAATACATAAATCAAAGTTGAAATATTTTTCTGAGATACAACGCATGTTTTTATAAGCTCCTTACTCACAGTGCATATAAGATAATAAAAGTTTAACATATTTTCATTTTTTAAGAAAAAACTTTTTACATGATTATAAAAAGTATCCAGCAATAAAAACCTGGTGCGAATTAATTCCATTTCATACAAACCAAACAGCCTTACCAGTGTGCCAAAGTCAAAATGATATACATGCCGTGGAGCATCAAGAGCAACCCAGTGTTCCCTGTAAACCCTCAGTCCGTACGAATCCACATTTGGAACTGCGACCACCACATACCCCCCCACCTTGCTCAGGCGAGAAATACTTTCAACCGAAGATCTTAATCCATATATATGCTCAAGCGAATGCCACATGGTAATAATATCAAACTGACTATCCCCTTGCAGCTCTTCCAGAGCCCTGTAAACCCGAATCCCCTTTTTGACAACAAATTCCCTACTCACTCTATCAGGCTCTACCCCTACAACTTTCCATCCTGCCTTCCTCATAACTTCGAGAAATTCCCCTGTGGCGCATCCGATATCGAGCAGACGTCCTCTCAATTTCAATCCCCTAACAACATTATACTTAAATCCTAGATTTAGTTTTCTAAATCCTCTGTATAGCAAAGATTGAAGGTCATTCCTCCCAGTAGTTGATATAAAAGGATCATACTCAGTATCCCTGTAAAAGTTTCCTATAAACTCTTCTTTGATTCTGGGATTTAGATATCTCAAACCACATTCCTTACACTCGACAATAAAAAACTTCAACCTCCTTTGTCTGTCAAAGCGATCATACGTAGTCAACACCTCTCTATATTCATCATTACCACAGAGAGGGCACGATATAGACTCAAAAACTTCCCCTTTCATTCAGCCAACTCCAGATCAACCCTTCTTTCCTCAACCGAAACATCTTTTATCACGACATCAACAATATCTCCTAACCTATATTTCCTTCCATACCTTCGTCCCACAATCATGTGCTCCTGACCATCATAAACATAGTAATCATCATACAGATTTCTGACATGAACAAATCCATCTACAAGAAAATCAGAAATTTCCACAAAAAAGCCATATTCTACGACCCCGGAGATTATCCCCTTATACCGTACCCCTATCTTGTCTTTCAGAAATCTTACCTGTTTTATCTTCGTATACTCTCTCTCAGCTTCAAGGGCTTTGAGTTCATTTTCAGAACTCTTCTTGGCAATTTTCCTCAAGCCACGACGAATATTTTTTAGCTCATCCTTTTTGATTTCCCTATCATAGTATTTCAACAATCTATGAACCACTAAATCAGGATATCTTCGAATCGGCGAAGTAAAGTGAGTGTAATACTTAAAAGCAAGTCCAAAATGCCCGAGTGTTCTGGTTGAATACTTCGCTTTTGCCATGGAACGTAAAGAAACCATCTCCACAAAATTCTTGAAGGGAAAATCCTCTACGTATTCAAGTATCATCTGCAAATCCGAAGGCTTAAACTCTTCAGGCTTCGTAAAGTTTAAACCGAACCTTCTCAAAATGTTATATAGCCCGTTAACCGATTCTTCACTGGGCTTTTCATGCACTCTATAAATAAAAGGTAGCTTCTCTTTCTTCCGAACAACAGCAATATGTTCAGCAACAGTCTTATTAGCTGCCAGCATAAACTCTTCTATTAGCCTGTGACTATCAAGACGAATACTCGGTCTGATATCAAGCGGAATGCCATCAACATCCATGGTAAACACGGGTTCAGGAATATCAAAATCAATACTGCCGTATGTTCTGCGCTTCTCATACAAAATCCTGGAAAGTTCCCTCATTTTTGCCAGAACCTCATAAAAATCTCCCTTTCCGGAATCGAGAATATCCTGTACTTCCTCATACGTAAACCTCCTCTTCGAACGAATAACGCTTTGGAAGATTCTGTAATCCAGCAAATTTCCTTGTCTGTCTAGTTCCATCTCAACAGAGTAAGTAAGCTTATCTTCATTAGGCCTCAAACTGCAAAGCTCACCCGAAAGCTTCTCCGGCAACATCGGTATAACCGCCTCCGCAAAATAAACACTCAAACCCCTCTTCAATGCTTCCCGATCCAGGTGCATACCCGGTCTAACAAAATAACTCACATCCGAAATGTGAACCCCCAATACATAATTCCCATCCTTATCCAATTCCAGCGACACAGCATCATCAAAATCCCTTGCATCAATAGGGTCAATAGTAAAAATATCCTTCCCCCTTAGATCTTCTCTATAAGCTAACTCTTTCTCTATATCAGGTTCTTTTACATTATCTACTTCCCTTAAAACCCTTGGGGGAAATTTATCGGGTAAATTAAACATTCTTTTCACTACCTCAATGTCCTTAACTGGATCAGTAAAATCTCCAACAATCTTGACAATTTGTCCTTCGGGCAAATCCCGAGGATCATCCCAAACAAGATCTCTGACCTCGGCGATTTTACCCTCCTCCATCCCTTCTATAGAATTTACAAGAAGAATTTCCACCGGGTGTTCTGGTTCCTCCGGGATAAGATACCATCTTTTACCCCGCCTCTTAAGCGTACCAAAAAAAGGTCTATTTGCTCTTTTCAAAATCTTTACAACCTTCCCCTCAGGCAACTTACCTCGCTGTTTGCTATACTTCTGTACGAGTACAGTGTCACCATCAAAGGAATTGAGAATATCGTATCCTCCAATAAATATTTCCTCACCGGAATCTGTCTTTACAAATCCAAACCCTTTGTTCTTCAAAGTAATTGTACCAACTACATTCTTAGACACATCAGGAAACCTGTACGTATTCTTCCTACCTCTCTCAATCCTACCTTCCTTGCTAAGATCTCTTAGCAACTTCTTGAACTCACTATACGCTACCTCTTTGGGTTTTATTCTCTTAAAGATAGTTCTCTGCTTAAAAAAAGAACCCTTTTTTTCCCTTAGAAATTTGATAATCTGTTCCCTTACCTCTTTCTTGCCCATAGCCATTTAGAATCTATTCTCAAGTGTCAGGTGAACCTTCGCCGTTGAAAAAGTATCATCTTTTCCCAAAGCATAAGCCAGACCTATAACGCCAACCCTCGTTTTAAGTTTCATCCCCAATCCATACGAAAAAGGATATATTTTTTTTTCTTTTCCATCTACAATATCAACGATATATCCCAAATCCGCAAATATATACCCTCTGGAATAATATCCCAGAATCTTTCTGCACTCTACCGAAATAGAGCCAATCTCTACACCTTTAAAAAAATCTTCCGGATATCCCCTCAGATCTCTGGCCCCGCCAATCCAGTAAAAATCAGTGTACATAAAATCTCTGGAATTTACCCACCTTTTCTTCAGCAAACCATGTAAATTAAAGACCAAACCTTTCCCCATATACCTGTTAAAATCCCAGGTAGACTCTATCACATACGATAGTTTTCCCCCATTCATCCTTTTTTTCTTGTTTAATACAAAGTTCAGAACTCCATAAAAACCCGAAGTTGGATTGTCCTTTCTGTTTCTGCTATCTACAGAAAGCCCTCCACCAAATCTATTCTCATATACATTCTTAATTCCGAGCAAAGTTCTACCAGCAAGTGTCGGAATCCCTGTTCTCCACCCTACAATTAACCAAACATACACATCTGAAAAATCTTTCCCGAAAGTCAACCTAAAATTTTTAAAAACATACAATGTATCTCTCAAAGTCTGCTTGAAATAGACTTCCGAGAAAAGCCTGCCGTAAAAAAACCATACCTGTGAGTAAAGAAGCTCAAATTCCTGTGAATTTTCATCAATCCTGGACCAGTTTACACGAACGTTGCCACCAACCCCAAGAAGATTGACAACAAACATTCTAAATGTGCCGGTGAAATATCCCCCTCCTCTCTTTTTATAAGGAACATACCCTACAATACCTGAAAATTCATTCACAGATTCTTCCCTTACTTTCACATATAGACAATTTCTCCCATCAACAGACTTTACAACAACTGGCTCCCTCTCCATACGCAAAAAACTATAGCTCGAAATGGTCTTTTTTATTTTTTCCTGAAGCACCTTGTTAAAGACCTTACCCCTGAAGAACTCCAATTCCTTCTTCAATCTCATTTCCAAAGCCTTCTCCACTCCCTCTATGATAAAGCTATCAACCTTAACGACTCCCTTTATAGCAACCCTGATAACCGGATTTATGTAAACAATACTATCCCGTAAAACAGGAAAGATACTTTCCACACCCAGTATTGCTTCAACCCCCTCCTCCTGAAATAGATTGTTCTTAAAGGAATTCATGAGGAAAAGCAGATTCTCACGCGTAAAAGCCGTATTTTCATCAAACGACACCTCTCTTCTGCCAAACCCTCTTCCGCATTCCTCTGAAAGGAAAACAAATTTAACCTTTCCCATTCTGTATTCCACAGGTAAAACCGCACCACCATATAGAAATAAAACACCAGCCACAAAAATTCTAAAAAACCACACCGGCCTCAACACCTCCTATATGATACAGCCCAAAGATTGGCTCCCTCCAGCCTTCATAATTCAGCCTTATATTCACTGTCCCTCTCAGGGCATAGATAACAGATCCTCCCCACCCTACGGTAATTCCTGGCATTCGCCCCCCGCTTATCTCCCATGGAATACTCTTCCTTCCTTTATCTGAAACCACTTTTATGTATTTAACAAACGCTCTTACCATTCCCCTCTTCCCAATCTTCTTTTCATACTCCCCCTTCAAATTACTAACCCTGGAAACAATTCTCTCCGGGTAACTCAAGTTCCCCGCAGAAAACTCAGTATTTACCATCATCTTATCCCCATTTGAGAGAAGATAGCTAAGTTTGCTTTTAAACTTGTATAACTTTCCTCCTCGATTTAAAAATGTATTATACACAGATCCTCTCTCAATTGTTTCCCTTGTTAGCCCAAACTCACCTTTCATACTCTTTGCCAGACCCACTCTAAGATTTACAGACAAATTTCTGTTTGTCCTTCTTTCATACCCCCTTACATCCATTTCCCCCCTATTATCCTTGATAAGATATCTCAACTGGATCTCATCACGCCCCCTCCCCGGGTAAAAAACCAGTTCATTACGCGAATAAAGTTGAAAATACACCAGCTCTTCACAGGAAATGAAATTTCCCTGCCGGCTGCTTCGTCCTTTTCTATCCAGCCTCAGACTACTCAGAAACCTCAAACGCTTAGCAAAACTTTTCTGGGATATCACCCCCCCTCCAACCCTCAGATTAAAACCTATTTTTACCTCACTGACCGGCTCAGTCTGATTCGAGGGCATCACTTTTAAAACATAGTTCCCACCTTTCCTTGGAACAAACTCCGCATATGTAGAATCGTAAATAAAGTCTCCCTGCCCCATAGGAACTTTAAAATACCTTAACTCCCGTTTTACCATCCTCTTCCTGCCAAACTCCATACTCGAAGAAAATCTGAATGGCTTTTGGATCCCCCTGTATCTGAACAACCACTTGCCTGCCAAACCTTCCAGACCAGGGGTACCTGACGAAAAAAACTCCTTGCGTAGATAATAAACGTTAAAATCGGAGAATACCCTCCTATAACCACCCAAACGTCCGTTAAACTTAAGGTAATACTCATATGAATCCTTCTGCCACCTGTTTCCTTTTTTTCTTCTATCAAATCTGTCATGAAGCTCAACACTCCATAATATTTTCCTTTCTCCTTTGCTACCAATTTTTACACTTCTTTCGTCAAAAACAAAGTCTTGGCGATAAACAAGCCCTTCACTCTTTTCAGAGTAATAACTTACCTGTAAATTCTTTCCAAAGACCTCACAAACAAAATTTCCCCCTCTTTTCCACCATTCTCCGCTACTGTCTGCCAGCCCTGGATGGGAAACCTCATAAAAGACCCTCGCCTTCTCCAGAAAACCTTTTGAAAACTCCCCACGAAACTTATATCTGTCCGATTCAATACCAATATCGGAAAACTTCCCACCTTCAAATCCCAGCACCACACTACTCCGACTGCTGTATTCAATCCCGGACTCAAAAAATCTCTCCCTCCGAGTCGTATCGCTCGGCAAACCCCATTTCCTTTTGAACTCCACTTCTTTCTCTCTAAAGGGAGAATGAAATTTCTTATCTTCTCCTCTATACTTCCCCCACAATTTCAAATTTCCGGAGCTGCCCAGCTTAACCTTATACAGAGCAAAGAGTCTCCCCGCAACACCACGGTTATCCCCATCACCTATTTCTGAAAAAACATTTTTATCAAAAGAGGATACAGCCACCTCACCTGAAACGTTAAAATTTTCAGAAGAATGATATTCCATTCCAATATGATACAATCCCTCTTTAACAGGCAACTTTAGCGGCCTGGCTGGTAGATAAACTGCCTGATCTTTAATAGCATTAGAGATGGATGGATCACCCTTCTCCACATACTCAAAATAAACCATATTACCATCATAAACTTTACGATAACAACCATCTTTCCCAACATTATAAAACACTGCTGTGTGAGTCCCTTTTCCTTCTCCAACATAAACCAGCACAGAATCAACAACAATATAACTCCCCATGGAATCAGGCGTTATAGTACTTACATATACCCTACCCTCAGAAGCATCTCCTACCTGACTTAAAAACTTTTTTTCAGCCTCAGCCGGTTCTAATCCCAACCCACTATTTCTATCATCCTTTTCTCGTATCGAAGAAAAAGAAAAAATGAATCTGTCACCGATCGCCTTTTTCAGGCTCATCGACACAACATTTCGAACGTAAGAGAAATCAGAGTACTGAAAATCAACGGTTATTCTTGAATTAGAGGTTATTACTCTCTTCGATGTAAAAGTTATCTGACCGGTAGAATAATCAATCACATAATCTGCATTTTCTCCTCTTTCTAACAATTCCCCATTTAACCAAACCCTTTCTGTACCAGCAAGAACAACTATAGAACTTTCGCCATTCTTTCCATAAAGCTGATATGGTCCTTGATTCCCATCCTCTCCCAGAAAGTAATTCGTAAAATACTCTCCTCTGGATACTGCTCCCGATAACTCCAGCTTTATCCCGGAACGTTCACTCCTCAAATAAACCCCCTGAAGCTTCCTATTGTATCTGCACAACCTACCCTCATCGAGCCTGTAATTAAAATCCCCAATGACTATTTTCTCATGCGGCATTCTGGCTTCAATATATACCCTATCAATCTCATTAAGAGATTGTGTGGTACCTTCTGGCTCTATAGGAATGCTCTGATCAGAAAGAACACCGCTTACAACAATGTCATCCGTAATCTTTCCACTTATCCTGAGGTTTAACCCGGAGGACAGCGACACTCCAGAATTCGTACCGAAAGAGACCTTCCTGAAGATACTTCCTGAACTTATTATATTTTCAGACGCATAGATTTCCTTCTTACCTTGCGTACCCCCCCTTTTTCCTCTGAAACCACTGTATAGCTCCGCTGGGAAACTTTCCACCATCACATCTTTTATATCAAAATCCACAGCAATATACCTATAAGAAACAACAACTCTCACGGGCACCTTATCTGACTTTAATCCATATATAACTCCATTCATAGCATCCACAGTTATACTATCGCAATTGATATAGACCCCTTTTTCTAATGAAACAATGTTAATCGTCTCTGGAATAACATACCTATGACTTAAAACAATCTTGGTACCTTTTCTATCCTTCACCAGAACTGTATCCCGGTAAAAATCCCCCCCATACGAAGGAGCAAAAACACACACTGCAAAAAACAACAAAAGCACCCCTTTTGGTAAAATTCCTCGACTCATTCGATCATTTCAAAAATATAAACGATGCCACAGGGACTTAAAAAATACAATTTCCCTCCACAGACAGCAAAAGCAACTACCCTGGTATCACACCCTATATCACCGAGATTTACCCCTCTTCCATTCTCACTCTCAGGCAGATCCAGATATCCAGTTTCATATAGTATAACAACCTGAGCATCTCCTAACAGTGCCATATCCACCGCTTTTCCTCCATGTCCGGGAATTATCCTGTACGGTTCAGCTGGAAACCTGAATATTTTTACCGTTCCATCCTCCTCAAGCACATAAATATTCCTATCTGCATTCACCCTCATCCTTACAGGAGACACAATAGTAAAAGAACCGTACTCTGCTCCTCCTATCCAGAACGATTGATTTAAAAAAGAATTGAAAATAAATATCTCTCTTCTCTCTCCATCCAGTACATAAATAAAACCTTCTTTATCACATGCAACCGAAAGAGGAAAAGAAAATCCATCCTCAAAGTTATCCCCAGAAAACTCGCCAATGTAATTCAACTTTCTGTCATACCTCTTCACACTGTGATTATTATAATCAGCCACCAGGATATTCAAATCATCAACCACTACAAGATCATTTGGAGAGTCGAGAGCGGCAGAGTTCCATCCTGTCCCTCCGGTTTTTCTTATCACTCTTCCACGCCCGTCAATTAAATAAAGCTCATCATAATTACCCTCTATAAGATAAATATCTCCGAAAACGCTGACCCCGATATCAGTAAAATTTTTCCCCTCACCTGCAAGAAGTTTTATCTCCCCAAGAAACTGTAATCCAAATGGATACATCCAGCTAATAAAAATAAATACTAGAAAGGTCACCCTTAACGCACTTACCACTGCAAATTATACCCCTTCTGTGCAGGCAGATTAACGGTTGTAACCTTTTTTGTCTAATGGTTCTGCAAGAAATAATAAAATAAAAATCCCAGCTAAAATCATCGCCAGAGAAGTATACTGAAATACTGTCAATCCGAACAAAATACGCGGATTGACCCTTATAAATTCTATCAGAAACCTCTCCACCCCGGCAAAAATCAAATAAAGCGAAAAAGTGGCCCACCTTTTTCTAAGCCTTGGACGAAGCTTAATCAAGACAAAATAAATAATAACATTGTACAATGCCTCATAAAGCTGGGTAGGATGTACAGGACCTGAAGCCGGGGGAATTGCATTAGGGAAGGTGACAGCCCAGGGCAGGCTACATTCTTTCCCGTGGCAACATCCTGCAAAAAAGCACCCTATTCGACCTATTGCCTGTCCTACAAGGAGTATCGGTCCCACAATGTCAGCATATTCTCCAACACTTTTCTTATGCTTTTTCAAATAAACGATTACTGCCAGGGTCCCTCCAAACAACCCACCGTGAAAAGCCAGACCCGCCCCTGAGAAAATCGTCCCCAAAGGGTCCTGGATCGTATATTTCAAATTTTCCAGAGCATATAGAAGTTTCGCACCCGCAAGCCCACCAACAGCCGCCCAGAAAACCATATTGCTGGCAAAATCCGTCTTCTCACCCAGACGTCTCACCTCTCTGGCAAGTAGAAGATAGGAAACTAGAAAGGCAGTCGCCATCATTAATCCATAAGTGTGAATGATTATAGGCCCCAGCTTAAATAAAATTGGATGCATTATTACTCCTCAAATTCGTCTATGATTAAAATTTCCTTCAACGCCCTTTTGGGGACATGAAATACTCCCGTTTCATCCTTCCAGTATTTAACGCTGCCATCGACAACCTTTTCAACTACCGACTTTTCGTCCGGATACCCAAAAGCAACTACAGAATCGATTATATATTTCTCGGGAATTCTGAAAATTTCCCTGAGCTTCACTCTATCAACAGACAAAAGCCAGCAGCTGGCCACACCATAAGCCCATGCCGAAAGTATAAAATTCTCAACACCAGCACCTACATCATACTCATACCCACTACTCCTTATCTCCTTGTCAACCAAAACTACTATATAACCTGTGGGTTCCCTGCCTTTCTCAGGATTGCCCCGGGGAGAAATATATGCTGCCCACTTCAATAGAGGAAAAACTTTCCTCACTTTTTCATCATCAACAATAAGGAAATACTTCACAGGCTGAAGATTACTGGCAGACGGTGCCAGCCTTGCCGCATCTATACAATCTTTCAAGATATCAAGAGAGACCTTTTTCTGTTTGAATTGTCTTATAGTTCTCCGGGACTTGATCATTTCAACAAAATCCCTGACTTCATTCATAATATTCCTCCAACCCCCTATAGAGTGGCATCCCTTATCCCAAGATTCATGCTCCTGAGTTTGGCGGTCAAAATCCTGGTGATATTCTTCAAAAAAATGTACCCAATGTGCTCATGCTCATCAAGGAATCTGTGCAACTCAAGATAATCTGCACAAATGAGTCGGGTATCCTCCTCTGCAATCACAGAAGCCGAGCGCGGAGCTCCATCGATGAAAGAAAATTCTCCCATGACATCTCCATCTTTCAAATATGCAATTATTTCTTTCTCCCCTTTAGCCCGCGTAGAATAAATCTGAACAGAAACTCTTCCCT
>QNCQ01000002.1 GCA_003645825.1 Fidelibacterota bacterium | reverse complement strand
TTCCCTATCCACTACTCTAAGATCATGGTATTCCCTGATCAGATCGTTCTCATCTACGAAAGCCTTTATTTTACTTTCTATCTTCTTAACTCTCTCACTATCAGTATCAACAGGATCAACATGCACTGTTATCTCAGCGTCAATTTCCCGACGAAGCCTGTCTCTCAAAATCTCGACAATCTCATGAGCTTTGTCCTGACTTAGCCTCCTGTCAACTTCTATATGAAAACTGATAAATTTCCTTCGACCATACGAATGCACCATTACATCATGAACATTCTTGACCAAATCTGTCGATAAGACAGTAGCTTTAATCCTCTTAACCAGCCTTTCCTCTGGAGCGCGCCCAATAAGAAAGTCCATCACCGACCTGGAATAACTAAACCCCGTATAAACCAACACCAACCCTATGATCCCTGCAAATATACCATCTACAAATGAAAAGCCGAACCTGGACATGATCACGGCTACCATAACCAGAACTGAACTCGCCGCATCACTATAGTGATGCATTGCATCAACAGAAAGTATCCTCGAACCACTTTTCCTTCCCATCCAGGAAGACAGCACCCCCAACCCGACCTTTACAAAAATCGTTACCCCAACAAACGCTACCAGAAAGAAAGAAAACTTTACCACCCCTGGATTGCTAACTTTACTTATGCCCTCCCTTACTAACTCTATCCCGGTAACAGCAAGTATAACCGCCATAGCAAAAGTCGCCACATATTCAAACCTTTCGTGACCGAAGGGATGTTTTTCATCTGGCGGCTTCGATGAAATCTTTGAGCTCAGAAGGACAATAAGAGAACTTCCCATATCTGACACAGAATGGAAAGCATCTGCAATCAGAGAGAGAGAATTAACCATGAATCCCACAATGACCTTGGAAACAAAAAACAGCAGGTTCACCAGGACAGAAAGATAGCCCTCAATGCTCTGATACCTATATCTTAAATCCTTTTGAAAATGACATCGGGGAACAAGCTTCACTCTAAACCAAGCCTTTTTCTCGTATATGGAATCAATCCTCCAGCCTCAAAAATCCCTATAACTGCTTCAGGAAGAGGTGGAAATTCAAAAATGCCTCTGGCACTCTTTACCACCCCCCTTTCCAGATCAATCTCAACAATATCACCCTTCTCCAGAGTATCAACCACCTCAGGCGATACAATAGCCGGCAACCCAAAGTTAATGCAGTTGCGAAAATAAATCCTCGAAAAGGACCTCGCAATGATCGCCCCAACTCCAGCATATACAAGACATGCAACTGCCTGTTCACGAGAGCTTCCGCATCCGAAATTCCTTCCCCCTACTATAACATCCCCTTTCTTCACCTTTTCGGCAAAATCAGGATCCAGATCTTCCAGAGCATGCTTCGCCATTTCAGACTTATCCGTAACCGTATAAGTATACTTCCCGGGGAATATAACATCAGTGTTAATGCTATCACCATACTTCCATACACGCCCTTTAATCTTCATTAAACCCTCACTTTTTAGCTTAATTCTCTTACATCCACAATCTCTCCATAAATTCCCGAAGCAACACATGTTTGGGGACTCGCAAGGTAAATCTCCGAATTCCTATTACCCATCCTCCCCTTGAAATTTCTATTCGAAGTACTGATAACAATCTCCCCATCTGCAGGTACTCCTTCATGATTCCCCATGCAAGGACCACAACCCGGATTCAGAACCACTGCACCAGCATCGATAAATTTCTCCAAAATACCACGCTTCAGTAATCCTTTATATATCTCCATAGAAGCAGGAATAATGATTACTCTGACATTCGGGCTAAATTTCCTTTTGCCAAGTACCTTAACCGCTTCCTCAAAATCTTCCAATCTGGCATTTGTGCATGATCCGAAAAACACCATGTCCACCTTTGTGCCTTTAACTTCACCTATTGGAACGACATTATCAACAGTATGAGGCCTGGCTACCATCGGAGATAAATCTGACACATCAAATTTGTATTCTTTCTCAAACTCAGCATCCTCATCTGATTTTATTACTTCGAAATCCCTTTTTACTCTTCTCCTAATGTATTCCAAAACCTCATCATTCGGAATCATATATCCTGCTTTAGCCCCTATTTCCACAGACATATTTGCCAAAACAAACCTGCCCGCAACCCCCATCTTTTCAATTGTAGGTCCACAGTATTCAACGGCTTTATACAGGGCACCATCCGCCCCAATTTCACCTGCAATTTTTAGCATCAAATCCTTGGGCCCAACAAAATCCGGAAACTCTCCTTCAACGTGCACCCTAATCGTCTCAGGGACTCTGAACCACATCTTTCCAGTAGCCATAATCACCGCCATTTCCGACCTACCTATGCCCGTGGAAAATGCCCCAAAAGCCCCATAAGAAGTAGTATGAGAATCAGAACCAACAATTAAAGCTCCCGGCCAGACATGCCCTTTTTCGTGCATTACTTGGTGACAAATGCCGGTATTAATATCATAGAAGTTCTTTATACCAAATTTCCTTACAAATTCTCTTATCTCCTTATGGTTTCTCGCAAACTTCTCATCAGCAGGAGGTACACAGTGGTCAAGAATCACAACATGCCTATCCGGGTTATGAACCTTATCAACGCCTATACTCAAAAACGTCTTCGAAATTGCAGCAGTGTTATCATGTGACATTGCGACATCAGGCTCAACCTCGACAAATTCTCCGGCTTTAACTTTTCGTCCCGCCTTTCTCGAAAAAATTTTTTCTGCGAATGTTTCCCCCATTGCTTCCCCATTTTTTCTTTACTTTACAAGTTCAAAGTCGATAAAATCCGCATGGTGAAAAATTATTGATTCGGGAGATCTTTTCTCACCCTCACCTTCCTTGGAATGCGTGGCTATCACATGCATTACCTCAGGTGGCAAACCATGTTTAAATGCCAGTCCAACACCACTAAACGGATGCCTAAGTTTCTTACCATAATCTGATTTTATTGGCTTACCATTTACTATCTCATATTCCAGCAATTTACCTACATCAGCAAGAAGAGCACCAGCTATCAGGTAATCCCTGTTTACAGGCGTTCTCTTACTTCCGTGCACTTCCTCAAGCACCTTATCCACAGCTATGCAAATTTTGCACACCGCGCGAACATGATCTATAAAAGTCACCTTAACGTTTTCCGCAAGAAGCGTAAATGGAATAGATTTTAAAACCTCTGGAGTCCACCCTCTAAACTCCATCGCTTCTTCCCAGACATCAATAACTTTCTGACGTAATTTTTCATCCTTAATTTCATCAATCTCAGGCAAAAGCTCAGTTATCATAACCCCTCCTCCAGTTAAGCAGTTTTAAACCTCCCTTTCACCAGGCCCGTCATACTCCCAATTAAAAGGATCAATTTTTCTCATGGGCTTCTGTAGAGTCTTTTCCTCATAATAATGCGCAACAAGACCACCTATCCTTGGCATAATAAAAAACGCATTGCCAATCTCTCGAGGAAATCCAAGCCCACACAACACAGCAGCTATCGCACCATCCACATTTACTGGCAAATCCCTCCCAGTAATTTTTTTCAAAACCTTTTCAATAGTCCTGGCAATCTCAATAAACTCCTTCCCCACCCCGGCTTCCTCTGCAAGCTGAAAGAGCTTTCGCGTCCTGGGATCATTGGAGTGAAATCTATGACCAAACCCCATTATCCTCTTCTTCTTTTCCTTAAGCTCAACAATATAGTCTTCCACAATCTTTTCCAGATTATTGCCATTCCCTACTCTGGACCTTATCTCGTAAAATGCTTTCATCGCATCCTCAATTGCACCACCGTGATATTTATTCACGGCGAGAACCCCTGAAGCAATTGCAGCATTTATAGGCGCTCCCGTTGACGCCGCAATTAGCGTCGCAAGAGCAGATGGCGGAGTAACACCATGGTCAATTGAGGAAACAAGCATTGCATCGAGCAATTTCCCAGTTTTTTCATCTGGAAGCTCACCCTTCAAAGCCAGATAAACAGCCTGAGCATAGGAAATCTTCCCCATTAACTTATCAATCGGATAGCCTCTCAACAATATCTTATTTGGCTTAATATCGGTTATCGCTGTCTTCCATTTCTCACCATTTCCCATTTTACCCTCTCTTCCTTAAATGTTCTTTAACTACTTTTGGCAAATCATTAAATCTATCCACAACAATCGCCCCAACTTCCCTCAATCTTTTAACTTTCTCCTCGTGAGTTCCCCTACCACCTTCAATTATAGCACCCGCATGAGAAAATCTGGTTCCAGACTTGGCAGACTTACCTCCTATGTATGCAAACAGAGGCTTGGTAAATTTACCCTGCTCAATTAAATCTGCAACTCTTTCCTCCTGACTGCCTCCAATTTCCCCAAACATTACCACAGCCTCGGTTTCAGGATCTTTTTCAAACAACTCGACAATATCTGGATGCGGTAAGCCGACAACCTGGTCACCTCCAACATGCACAATAGTAGTCAAACCAAGTCCCTCCTGACTCAGATAATAAGAAGTAGCACTCGTCATTCCACCACTTCTGGAAGTAACTCCAATATTCCCTCGTTTAAACCATTTTCTTGCCGACTCTGCCCTCCCACCGATCATACCCACTACAGCTTTACCAACACTTAATATTCCAAGAGTGTTAGGGCCAATAAATTTTACCCCATATCTCTCCGCAGCAGCCGCTATCTCAAGTACATCCCAAACAGGAACCCTATCGGGTACAATCACAAGAAACTTTATCCCTGCATAAATAGCTTCCAGAGCTGCATCTTTTACCAACGGAGCAGGAACAAAAATTACAGAAGCATCTAAATCTCCCAGTTCTTCCTTCGCTTCCTCAACAGTATCGAACACAGGCAAATTATAAACGGTCTGCCCACCCTTACCTGGAGTAACACCACCCACTACTTTTGTTCCGTACTCAAGCATCAGTTTGGTCCTGGCCATTCCTTCCCGACCTGTTATTCCCTGAACCAAAACCCTTGTATTTTCATCGATTAAAATTGACATGCTTCCCCTCTTTTTTAACCTTCCAGTCCTTCTATCGGTAAATACACATAGCCACCTTTATTACCCCTTGCCCAGCATTCAATCTCACATGCAAGACATTCTATACACTTTCCTTTTTTTGCTTCTTCTTCTGATATGGCCAGAACAGGAAGCCCATTCTCAATTTTCAAAATACCAGGAACGCATTCTTGGACACAAACTTTAGTCTCGCACTTTGCGCATTTATCATGGTCAAGCACTACCTCTCCCGTAAGAGTCTTGAACCTGTAAGGCTTTTTAGGTTTGGGCGGGGCAAATTTCTTTACCTCTTTGGGTGGCTTGAAATTCTTAATGAGATAATCAAGTCGCTCAGCACAATAGTCCGGGGTATCATTTTTCTTATACCCTTCAACAGACACAGGTAAATCCTTTGTATACTCTGTCAAAATCTGAACAGCCTTATCCTCAGAATTACCTCCCAGTCGAATAACAGCAGGGACCCTCAGCGGTGCCTCCCTAAAAGCTTTGACAAGGCCTCTAGCCGAATGAAATTGTTCCTGGCTCGCTACCCCTGATCCAGAACCAAAATAACCATCTATATTCTTCTGGGAAAGAATAATTCTGGCAGCCCGATAAACCTTCGAAGCTGGAGGATTACCACTTGTATCACAAAAATTGGCTATTTTATACCCTCTGTTGAAAATAGCATCCATACTCATCATAGAGCCGCCACCACCAGCTCCATGAAACCCAATATATCCTTCACCTTTTTTGAAATTCTGCTCAAGTTGGATAAAATAAAAAGTTCCCCTATAATCACCCTCTTCAACCCTGTAAGCAATTCTGTCAAGTTCCGTCGGAGGTCTGTCAAGCTCTCTGGCTATCTCAATCCCAAGCTCTGGATGCCTATACACTGCATAGTCATCAACAGCAATTCGGCAATCGGCTGCAAAGAACTTTCCCAGCTTCGTCTTAACAAGCGGATTAATTTCCGCAGACCTGGTATCATATTTTCTAGCAAGAAGGAATAGCTTATGCAAAATACCTCCTACCTGTAAAAGCTCTCTCCCAGAAATTCCGACACTCCTCAGTTTGTTTCTTATTTCAAACTCCTTTATTGGATTCAGTAAATCAACATAGATTTTGACAACCTTTTCAGGATGTTTCTTCGCAATCTCCTCAATGCCCGTTCCACCAACAGAGCTAAATAGAATCAAAGGCTTCCCCTCTACGTCATCCACAATTAAACTGGCAAAATACTCTTTTTCTATATCCAGTTTTTCCTCCACCAGCAAGGTATCAACTTTGAAATTCCCGACCTCCATTCCGAAAAGTTCCCGCGACACCTCATAAGCTTCCTCAGGAGAATCTGCTACTTTTATTCCACCAATACCCGCCCGTCCGGTAATCCATGCTTGAATTTTCAACATAACTTTCCCACCGAGCTCCCTGGCCACTTCCCTAACTTCATCAGGACTCTTGGCAGGCCTGCCCTTGGGAACAGGTATACCTACCTTTTCTAACAACTCTTTTCCCTGATACTCATGTAATCTGGCCACCTGTTGTTTCTCCTTCTTTTATTTATTTTTCCCCCACACATATACAACTTTATTCACAATCTAAATTTATGAACATCACCCGTATGGTTCAACACGAAAACACAATAATTTAAATTTTCACGACATATTATTAAAAATATTAACACCAAATCTGACCTGACGCGGGAATAAATATTAAAGCTTAAAGTATGTTAACTGTCCGAAAAAAATCTCTGACTCGTTCAATTTCGCTAAAGTCTTTTACAATCAAATCAGGATCTGATTCCTCTATTTTTCTCAACCATTCTACCCTTCTGACAACGGCTATAGACTTCATACCATGAACCTTGGCACTTACAACATCACGATGAGTATCGCCAATAATAATTACTCTATCTCTACTATATTCCTCGTTAAATAAAATTCGAACCCGCCTAAGCGCTATAAGAGGAAGCTCATTTCTATCCTCTGAATCACTCCCATATACTCCAAAGGAGAAAAACCTATCCAGACCAAATGCCGAAAGCTTTACAAAAGCTCCGTCACGAATATTACCCGTTATAATACCAAGGCGCACCATCGGCAACTCTGAAAGAAATCGAAGAAAATCTGGCACATCGGGGAAAACATGCTTATCATCACTGCACGGATAAATTTCTTTTAAATACCGACAATATCTTTCCAATATCTTGTCAACAAAACCATTATCTCGAACTTTCGCTTCGGAAAAACCAAGGGATAGAAGGGCATTTTTCACAATCAAAGGGTCTGTCAACCCCGCAAGGTGCTTTATTTCAAACTCTATTACAGAACCTGTAAAATCTCTTATCGCCCGGGAAAGAGCTATTCTCGGTGACAAACCCGGAGATAATAGCGTTCCATCAATATCAATGAGAACAAGAAGCTCTTTCTGCATTTATCTAACCACCATAAAGTAATGAACTCTGAACCTCCTTTACTCTATCAGTGCCACACACCAGTTCAACAAGCTTCAGAGCAAACTTTATAACTGTCCCCGCAGACCAGGCAGTCACAACATTTCCATCAACAACTAGGTCAACATCTAATGCCCTGTTATCCACCTCACTCCTCGCAGAGGGATGAATGGTAAACCTTTTCCCCTCAAGTATGCCGGCTTTATAAAGGACCATAGGCGCTGCACATATAGCTGCAACCACCTTCCCCCTCCTATACATCTCTTTCACAGCTTGTAAAACTCTTTTGTCATCACGCAAATTTGCCGAACCAGGCATCCCACCAGGCAAAGCTATAACATCATAATTTTGAATATCGACCTCACCAAATTCCACATCAAGCACAACTACAGTCCCTCGAGACCCTCTTACTTCTTTCCCTCTCAGTCCTACCATATCCACTTCGATGCCAGCTCTCCTTAAAATATCCACTATACCAATCGCTTCTAAATCCTCAAATCCCTCTGCAAAAGGAACTAAAGCTTTCAAACTCCCCATAAAATTCCTCCACATAGACAACCTAATTTAAATAAAAGTATCTAAAAAGTAAGCCTTCGATTGAAAACTGAAAAAACAAAAAGGAGAACAACAATGAATATAATTGTAAAGACCTTAATCATCGCAATCATTTCAGTACTATTTCTGGCAATAATTCCTGTCAAAGACTTACTCGGTGACGAAATGATTATCAACACTACTGAAGAAAAAATGGATCAGGCTATCTATCAAGCGATCCAGACAATTCGTACTACGGAGAAGAACTATAGTAGAATAACAATTACTATCATCTCAAACAAAGGAACACAGCAAATTATAATAGAAGGGGCTGAATTTGCATATCTTCCACAAACAAATTATAATTAAACATAATTAAACCAGCTCTAAGGCTCTCTTCACTTTTTCCAGTCCATCCATTGCAGAACTCCCGAATAGATCAGCGCCTATCTCAACTGCAAACTCCTCACTTACCGGTGCTCCGCCAACAATTACAAGCGACTCTAACCCTTCGTCTTTCAACTTCTTCACTATATTTTTCATGCTTACCATGGTCGTTGTCAGCAAAGAGCTCAAACCTATCACATCCGGTTTATGTTTCTCAGCTTCTTCAAGAAACTTTTGCCAAGAGACATTAATTCCAAGATCCACAACTTCAAAGCCTGCCCCTTTAAACACTATAGACACTATATTCTTCCCGAGGTCATGTAAATCACCTTCAACAGTACCTATAAGTAGCTTTTTCCGGGTCTTTACAGATTCAATACTAAAATGGGGTTCAAGAAGATCAATACCCGCTTGCATCGATCTCGCAGAAATCAATACCTCCGGGATGAAGATTTTCCCATTTCTGAACTTTTCTCCTACCCGATTCATCCCAACCATGAACCCTTTATTCAGAATCTCCTCTGCCGAGAAGCCTTTCCTAAGCGCGAGCTCCACGGACTCCCGAACTTTTTTCACGTCTCCTTTTTCAACAAGATTCGCAATACTTAACAATACTTTCTCTTCCATATCAAACTCCACCTTCAAAGAATGTTAAGTATGTTAACAAAATATTAGCTGAAAATAAACCTTTTTTTGAGTAAAATATATTTGGTCTTTTCATTTTGCTGGAGGTAAGAATGAGGCCCGCAATCAAGCCAAACCCAAACATTGAAAACTTTGTAAAAACCCTAAAACTGGAAAAAGTTAATTCCATACACATCGCTGAACTTGGAATACATCCTGTAATAAAGGAAAAAATCCTGGGAAGAAAAGTGACCACCCTCAGAGATGACATAGAGTTCTGGTATTTAGCCGGATATGATTATATCAAGCTCCAGCCAAAAATTCAGTTTGATCCAGGAAAAGTGTTTATCCAGGATCACAACATGGACAACCTGCAAGATAATAACATCAATCGCAACTGGGCAGAAGAAAAAAGGGGAGTAATCACATCCTGGGAAGAACTTGAAAAATACCAGCTCCCAGAGAAAAAGGATATCGACTACTCAAGCTTCGAAGAAGTAAAAAAATATTTGCCCGAAGGTATGGGAGTTATAGGACAATATGGAGATATATTCACGATGGTCTGGAGACTGATGGGTTTCGAACAATTTTGCTTCGCCCTATATGATAATCCTGAGTTAATAGAAGAACTCTTCGAGAAAATAGGAAACCTTGTTCTAAGCATGTTTGAATACTTCGCCCAGTCCGATGTAGTTGATGTTATGTGGTACAGCGACGATATTGCTTATGCTACCGGGCTCCTCATATCTCCCCAGTCGTTAAAAACATACTTCTTCCCGTGGCTAAAAAAAATAGGAGACCTTGCAAAGCTGTACAATAAACCTTTAATTTACCACACGGATGGAAAATTATTCGAAGTAATGGAAGATATAATTAACAGTGGTGTCAACGCCCTTCATCCAATCGAACCAAAAGCTATGGATATTGTTAGAGTAAAGGAAAAATATGGTAATAAGCTGTGTCTGATAGGAAACATCGATGTCGATCTCCTATCCCGGAGCAATCCCGATAAAATCAGAAAAAATGTGAGAGAAAACATGGAAAAAGTTTGGGATAATGGTGGTTACATCGTAGGATCGGGAAACAGTATTCCGGATTATGTAAAACTTGAAAATTACATTGCACTCATCGAAGAGGCTAAAAATTATCGCTTAGAGTAGACATAACAATGTAAGGAGAGAAAAAAATGAAACTATATCACGCATATCCAAAACTTGTAAACATTGTGGGAACTTCCTATAATGGGAAAATCAATTTCATGGCTGTAGCCTGGCATACTTACCTTTCTTTTGACCCACCCTTATATGGAATATCTATTGCTCCCAAAAGATATACCTACAAACTGTTGAAGGAATCTCAGGAATTCAACTGTAACTTTCTCTCATACCAGAATATAAAGCTCTCACACGGGGTAGGAAGAACAAGCGGAAGCGAATTTGATAAAGTTAAAACCTTTGGAATAGCTCTAAAGCCGGGAGAAAAAATTAATACCCCCTATATCAAAGATTCCTATGCAGTGATGGAATGTAAGGTAACAAAGGAAATTCATACAGGGGATCATGTTCTTATCGTTGGTTCAATCGAAAATATCATCTCCAGCAAAGAATATTTCACGGAAAAAGAGCTTCTGAACCCCCAGACAGTTACCCCTATACTCTATCTTGGAAGCAACACCTATCTAAAAATAGAAAAGTGTAAGATTGAAGAATATCCTCAGGAAATTAACATTGATGAGTGGCTACGGTAAAACTCTACGCATTATCTTGTCACTTTTCCTGATCCTGTTTCTGTTTCTTCCAGGTAGAAGTAATGCTGGCATAAAAACTTCCCCTATAGAGGACTACCTTCATCATTATCTTTCTTCGCTCAAAACAATAGGAGATCTGAACTACCATAAAAAGACCTACCTTGCAGCTGCAGGATTGCTTCCGATTAGCTTCTTGTTCGATGCTAAACTCCAGAAATACATATCCCAAAATCCGGTATACCCGAAACCGGTATCAAAGCTTGGAGACCTCTATGGAAACCCATACGGATATCTTATAACTTCCCTCCTTATTTTTTCCGAAGGAGTAATATTTAGACAGAAATTTAATAAAACCGTTTGCAAATTTGTATTGCTCGCCGAAACCATATTGACCACAGCTACTGTCACATCTCTATTGAAAGATATAACCCACCGACAGCGACCAAACAAAGAAAGCTATAGTTCGTTTCCATCAGGACACACCTCCGGTTCATTTGCACTTGCAGCTGTTGTAGATAAACTCTATGGGAAAAAAGCCGGCATCTTCGCTTATTCGATGGCAGTTTTCGTCGGCACAACCAGAATAAACGATAATAAACACTACCTATCTGACGTTATAGCTGGTTCAATTCTTGGTACTGTAATCGGCAGAAGCTTCGCGAAAAACTTTAATGAAAACATGATAAAAGTTATCTGGAAGCCCAAAGAGGGGGAAATCTCTCTGGTGTATGAGTTTTAGAGCTTTCCTGAAGGAAACCGAATTTATAGTTCTCGACGGAGCCATGGGCACCGAACTAATCCAGAGAGGTTGCAGGTTTACCTCTTTGCTCTGGTCTGCAGAAGCTGTCTCAAAATGCCCAGAGTTAATAAAAGCAATACATATCGATTACATAAAAGCCGGAGCAGACATTATCACAACCAACACCTTCCGCACCGATCCATGGACATTCTCAAAAGCAGGGCTATCTTGGGAAACAGCAAAAGAATACCTTAAAAAAGCGGTACAATTATCAAAAGAGGCCATTGCTGAATGCCCCCCAGAAAGAGATGTGTTTATCGCAGGTTCTATATCCCCTCTTGAAGACTGTTACAAACCGGAGCTCAGCCCTGATTATGACACAGCATACAAATATCACAGAACAACTGCCTTATGGTTGAAGGAGGCAGGGGTAGACTTAATATTAATTGAAACAATGAACTCATTATCTGAAGCAACTGCGGCAACACTTGCTGCAATGGAAACAGAACTCCCGATTGTAACAAGTTTTGTCTTAAGGGACGATGGGAAAATATTTAACGGTGATAACATCGAGGAAGCATATAAAAAAATGTTAGAGTTGGGAATAGACGTATTTTCAATAAATTGTACCCACCACACCATAATTGAAAGTACGTTAGATATTATCCTGCCCCAGACGGAAATCCCAATATGTGCGTACGTTAACAAAGGACGCTACATACAAGGTAAATGGGAAGACGACCCAGAGTTTTCTCCGGAACAATTTTCACTCATAGCTAAAAACTGGTACGAAAGAGGAATAAAAATAATAGGAGGGTGCTGTTTCACAAACCCGGAATACATCCAGGCGGTTTCCCGTGTTAAAGCTACACTCCTCCGTGAAAAAAATCTTTCACACGATAATTAAAATTACTATATTACAAGTAGTACAATTGATGATGTAATTATGAATAAAAATTACAACAAATGGGATATCGTTCTGATTAAACTCAGAAGAGCTGCGAAAACTTTTAAAAGACCTGCGCTTATTATATCACCAAAGCAGTACAACAGTGAAGGCCTGGTGGTAATACTACCTATTACAAGCCGGGTAGACACTAGAATGAAACAAATGGACTATTACATTACAAACTGGAAAGAATCGGGATTACCAAAACCCTCCCTTGTAAAGCTCAGGTTTGCAACCATCTCGGTTCGTATCATAGATAAAAAAATAGGCACTTTGCACGAGGAAGATGTTTTTAATCTATTAAACCTCTTATAACATGTGGTGTCAACTATGGGAGTGATGAGCATAAGAATCAGTGATAAAAACAAAAAACTTCTCAAAATTATAGCTTCATACGAAGGGAAAACGATCGGAAAATTGATTGAAGAAATGCTTGAGGACTACATTGATAGAAACAAAGACAGACTGTCTTTTATTACCGCGCAGGAAGAACATGGTCTGGAAATCATGAAGCTATCCGAAGAAGCCTTTTCTGACTGGGACAATACGGAGGACGATATCTACAATGAACTGTAACAGATGGGACGTTGTTCTTGTAAAATATCCTTTCACTGATCCACACACCATAAAGAAACGTCCCGCTCTAGTACTTTCAACGCACAGCATCGGCAATAACGGTTATGCTATAATTATGATGATAACCACATCAAAGGCCACAGGTAGAAATTACGGCGACTATCAGCTCAAGAATTGGAAAGAAGCAGGTCTATTAAAACCATCAACTGTGAAAATGAGATTCGCAACAGTTAACACAGACATTATAATAAAAAAGATCGGGCAACTTCAGCGTAAAGATATATCATTCCTGAAAGACATCATCACCAGCTTTATTGCTCACTAATTACCTCGCGATATTGGTGTCCACATTTCTTTTATTATCTTAAAATCCTCTGGAGGTCCCTCTATGTACAAAATTTTATACCCTGTATCTCCACCCCTGTTAGAAGAATAACGCTGTAAAAATTCTACTATCCAGAACATCTTCCCTTGACTCAAAACGCTTAAATTCTCCACACTGATATTTACCCACTGAAGACTATTGAATACCCTCCTCTTGTATGAAAGCCATTCAGCAAGCCCCATATTTTCAGATCTAAATCCCGGGGAATAGAATCTCTTATACTGTTCAATATCAAGGGATTCCCAAGCTTCCTTCCAGCTATTTACAAAATTTTCAATCATGTCCCTGATATATTCCACTTTTTCCACGCTGGTATTTTCGAATACAATCTTCCACCCCTCAGCTTCCTTTACCAAAGTCAGAAACTTCCTGGAAAATTCCACCTTCTTACCCGTGCACACTCTCTGGTAAAAAGAAATACACGCGAAGCCCCCATTTACCACAACCACAGGAGCTTCGCTCTTAATCTCCACCCACTCATCCAGGTTCTTTTCAATCTTTATCGCTTTTGCAAGATATTCAATGTTTCCGCCTTTATCATCTCTATAATTGTCTGAATAAAAATCATCCAGATCTTCATAATCTCTTTCCTCTCTAAACTTCAGATAAAATTCAAAAAAGCGCCTCCAGTGGGAAATCATCTCCTTATACATCAGGCCATCAACATAACAAAGTGAATCAATCACCCCCATCCTGCCTTTGGAAGTATCGAGAAAACCTTTTAACTTTTCAACGTCCGTACTATCAATAAATGCATAGGGACATCCGGCTTCTATATTAACAGTACCAATTATCATTCTATCACACGCTATTTCCCGCGGACAACAGACCTTCAGCTCAACACCATTATCATCAACTGACTCAAGTTGATAAAAGCCTGGAACTACATTCCTGAAAACAACCACAATCGAATCAACCAATTCAAAACCATGGGGCCCCATATAGTGACAGCGATAAACCAGATTCTTTGAAAGATCACACACTATCATCTCAAGAGGAATATTCTGAAGGGAAAGCACATTGGATATATATTCATTTCCATAACTGAAAGTCACTACACCACAAAAAACTAGAACAAGGAAAAGCTTCTTAGTTCTCATTACTCTCTTGCCTCTCTCAGTCCACATTTAAAAACTAAATCTTTCCTAAAAAATTTCCAACCGATAATTGTTTCTCTGACCATCATACCCCTTTTTCGCCTTTGTAGAGGGACACAAAAAGACAATAGCTCCCCAAGAAAACAACAGAACAAAAACAGCCTCTCTCAATTAGAAACTATAAATTCCCAAAACCGATGTGTTTTCCGAAAGATGGAGCACGGTGCAACGAAGCAAAAAAGAGGTAGCCTGGATTAAGATTATAAACATAGCCCTAAGCCCCCATTAATCAGTCAAACCGTTCCATCAGGCACTTTCTCTACATCCATGACACCCAGACTCAAAAGTTTCACATATCTTTACTCTTGATTAAAACTCCAAAATAACTTATAATCAAACATGACAAAAAACTCTAATGAACTTTTCGACATAATGGCAACAGAAACAAAAAGTAGAATACTCGCCTCTACCCCAACAGGCATCTCAATAGAACTGGTAGAAAGATTAGGAGAATCCGATTTCAACCAGATTATCAAAATATCAGGTGAACTCACCGAGCACTATGGCAAAAAAGCAAAATTTTCAAGAAACACCATCAGCAAATACTTTAACTTCCCCAATACATTCCCCATTGTAGTAAGATACAGGGGAACAATAGAAGGTTTTATAATAGGGGTTCCACTGGAACGCTTCATGAAAGAATACTGGGTACAATGCGATCCTAATTTGGGTAAAAATAATACCGTTTATACTTACGCTTTCATCGTCCGCAAAGATAATAGACACCTTGGTCTATCCAAAATGCTGAAGAGAGTATACCAGAGCTATCTAAAAAAAATCGGATTCAAATATGTGTCCGGCCACGTAAGGGAGAAGGTAGCCCTCAACTTCAAGAAAAATTCCAGAATAATTAAAAAATTCCCCAACTGGAATAACACTGGGTATACATTCGAATATTACCGGTGTGAGCTATAAGATTTTCCTATCTTGCAAAATGGCTTATAAAAAACAGGGCCTCTGCTGTACCATCCAGGGTGGGTTCATTCGTAGAGTAATCCCATACATCATCATGATAAACGAGATAATCCGATTGGAATGCAGAGAACTTATCCTCTCTTGACAGTCTTATACCTTTCAAAGAATTAAATATTGATGCATACACAGGCCCATCAACGAGGCCTCCTTTTATAACTATACCCTTTTCCAAAAATATGGCACTATGCGGAAAACACGGTGTCACACCTCCAGAGTCAGGAATACCAATAAACTGGCTAACACCCCATGGATTCCTACCCAACAACCAGTCTCTATGAGCAGACATTAATCTCTGATATGAGGTATCCCCGGACATCTTTTCGTACAGAATACATTGATTCACAAAGGCAGCAGCAAGATTATTCGAACACCAGATAAAAGGTATCCCCACTCGGAAGGGATTATTCCTTGCCCTTTTCAAAACTTTCTCTATTTCATGCCGATAGTAAAAGATAAGAGAGTCTTTTAGAGTCTGATCCTCCGATACAGAATAAAGGGAATAATGACCCATATTCATGAACGGATAATACTCATAGTGATTCGCCGTATCCAGCCCCATCCATGATACTGTACCAGCAAGCTTTGAAAATTTCACTGCATCCCAATAGTAAATAGAATCCCCTGTCACTCTAAAAAGTTCGGAAGCACCCCACTCCATATCGTCAGCCCACGTTTTCTCATAATACCTGTAAGGAGCTCTACATGGTGTTCCTTCCTGGCTTCCTTTTTTAGCTTTCCCCAGTTTATACACCTCAATCCCTGCCTTCAAGCATCTTAACGCAAACGCATCATCTTTTAAGTAATCCTTCCACACTCTATAAGCCATCGCCATTGCTGCAGCATATCTGCCTGCCAGATTGGCTACTCCTGTAGATGTATTTCTATATTTCCCCAATCCCTGAGGTTTTCCACTGGCAAAATACACAACCCTATAACTCCCTGGCCCCCAGCCGTAGTCTGCTGTATCCTTAAAAGGAAGCTTAAACCCTATATGGTCTCTATCATCAGCAACCTGGTGATAAAGTTGATCTTCATCAGGGTGTAACTTCAACATCCAATCCAAGCCCCATTTTGCCTCATCAAGAATATCAGGAATACCATTAGGTACTTTATGCCCAAAATAATCAGTACTGTCTGAGAACTTACCTCTATTCTCTATAAAGGTAATTAATAACCTACAAACTGTATTGCTGCTGGTCAATAAATACTTCAGATAATCTCCGGCATCATGCCAGCCGCCTGTTGCATCAATATAAGAACCATCCGGAATTGGCGCATAAACTGTTCTACCATCAAACCTATGACAAACCTCATCGAGAATAGGGTTATACCCACATCTTTGCTGCCTCATATAGAAAAGAAGAAAATCAATATACCTGTTATAAATATCCACACCAATGGAAAATGGAAGGGATCTCCAGTTCTTTCCCCCTTTCTTTCCGATAGCTATAACATACCTGCCTGATGTTTCAAGATCTGAAAAATCTAGCTCATAATAGTGCCTAAAATTACCCCATTCCCCTAAATCCTCTTTAATCCTAAAAGGGCCAAAGATTCTCTTCCCTGTTGACTCCTCAATAACTGCAAATTCATACTTCTCTAGCTTTATACTAGAAAATACAATAGCGACCTTGGGCTCATGAGGCAAATAACCAACTTGGTTAACCCTTATAAATATTTCGTTCTTTCCACCAAAGAGAAAGAGCCATACAAATAATATCACGAAAAAACACTTTATCCACTTCATACTACCCCTCAACTCAGAAACCTATACCAAAAGACATAGCGCTGACTCCTCCAAACACACCAAAATCCTGATATGCGTAATCAACCCTCAAATTAACATCCCCAAAACCTTTCCTTACCCCGAAACCGAATGTAAGCCCTCTCTCATCGTAATTGTACATATAACCGGTCCTCAATATAAGAACGCCCCTATAGTGGTACTCCAGCCCGAATTTTACCTTCTCACCAAAATCCCTCGGATGGATAGTCTCAAAACCAAAACACAAAGACTCTGCAAACTCGCCCTGAGAGAAGAACAAACCAGGATTAAAAACAACGCTAAAACTAACTGAAAAGGGTAAAGGAAATCTCTGTCTTTCATACCTTACCTCACGAGAGAAATTTCTCATAACAGCACCAAAACGAAAACCATAAGCATTGAAATCATAAACCGCCCCAACATCAACCGCTGGTTCCCCATGACTGTAAGATTTTCTCCCTATAACAAGCAAAGAATCGTCAACATCAGTACCCTGTAAACCAATATAGGCAGTACCAAGATCCTGGTAGGCATACTTCACCCTTACTCCATATGAGAATCTATTACTTACCTTTTGACTATACGTAAAACCAATACAATACGCCTCAGGTGAAAATACACCGGTATCCTCAAAACCTCTCTCGTTGTTTGCCCTTCTTGTACCATAGAATTCACCGTAATCCATGCCGAGCACATCAAAGGCCACTACCCCCCACTTCCTTAGGCTAACAGAGGCGACAAGAGAAGTATAGCTTATATCCGCTATCCAGCTATTATAGTTAGCGCTAAAATCATATAAACTTTTCATCCACGAAATCCCTGCAGGATTCCAGAAAACAGAATTGCCGTTATAAATGCTTACCAATCCCAGGCACCCTCTTCCTATTGCCTCAGCAGATACAGGGTTCTCTAAAAAACGAAAACCGACCTGTCCTCTCTTCACAAACTCAGCCCCATTCAAATTTATAAAAACAGAAAAAACAACTATGAAAATCCCCATGATCAGCGATTTTCTATCAGACATACCTTCTTTCATTGTTCACCTCACTATTACAAATTTCACAAATTGGTCAGGCAATTTCTCTCCATCAAGAGACTCCGCTGCGGTAACAACCAAAATATAAATCCCACTTGTAACATACTGATTATCATCTGTCCTCTGGTTCCAGACCTCCTGATCCGTCCCAAAATGTTCTATTGTCTTTATTATCCCCCCATCTTCGGTAAAAATCTGAAGCTTACATTTGTAAGGCAAGTTAGCAAACAATATCCTATCTCTGTCTCCAGGAAACCCCAAGGCCCCTGCAGACACAGTACATGGATTTGGCACCACTCTCACCATATCGCTCCTATCAAGTCCGGCTTTAAACGGGATCGCAGGTATACCTGTCCGATTCACATACCTTGAACTCTCAAGCCTCTGACCCGGGAACAGACCATCAGTATTCTGAGTCCCATCATCAACTGCAGTAACAGCATAATAATAGCTAACCCCCCGAGTGACGTTCGTGTCTATAAATACAGTTTCATTCCTATCAAAAGTCTCATAAATCAACTCCCAGTTCTCACTAGTATGGTTGTCTGCCGGATCAAGCACCCACGCAGCCCCTTTCTTCCTATAAACTCTCCAAGCATACCAATCATCTATCCCTGTGTCCGGATCTTTAAAGTAACTCTCATCTGGGTAAGACCATTTGACTACTATCCTATCCGCATCACTTCTTACCTCAATATCAGGAGGAGGTGGAGGATCTGGAACATCTAATCCTCTGTTCCACGCCCAATAAGCTCTATCCAGAACTTTAAACAGAGAATCTTTACCCGTCATGATCCATGCATTTTTCTCCTCATCGCTTATTTCCCCCCGCAACCATCTTGCACCAATGGTGTCAGCCAGCTCCCAGCTAATAGACCCGACTCCAATAGCATAAACAGCACAGATGGAATCACACCGCCCCTCTTCCGAATTTTTCTCCAGCTCATAAGGTCCAATAGTAATAAATCTCATGGGTCCCTTCTGAAACCCATTGGGATCCATCCATCCTTCGGTTATTGGATCAAGCGGGAATTTTCCCCTTTGATCATCCCCTATGTAAGTGTCCCTCAAACCAAAGTCTCTCCTACCCCATAAATCCTTCACAATAGTAGCATGCGGCATTGAGTAAGGCTGTGAAACATCATCATCTTCTATGTTAAAACTATTTTTCGCAGCAAAAAGCAAAGCAAAACCAGGAATTTGTGGCGAAATCAAATGTCCAGATACCCTGTCCGGATCACCCGTATCATCCACACTTCCATTCTTATATGGTTTTATCCCCTGAGATTTGTAATCCCAATAATACGCTACCTTTAAAGTATCTCTTTTTCTATTTTTTACAAGCTCAGATCTCCTGGCAAACCAGCTATCAAGATCGTCCTCGCCTTCATAGGAAAAACCTCCTCTCACAGCATACTCCCCTGCCTTGCTAGGACCAAGACTAAATGATAGAGGCCACCATAATCTTATTTTCTGATCAGGGAAAAAGTCAGAAGAATCAGGATCTTCAATCGGAGGCTTGGTTTCCCCCGTGAACTTGTAAGTCGCCTTCCAGATTATATAGGAATCGTGATTAGGGTTACTAAAAGCATACACCTCTATATGAGTGCGAAAACCCCAGAAAGGGATTATGTCCTCCCACATAGCAACTATATCTGACTTGAGGCTAGGGTCTATATCCCATATATAATCCCTGTTTTGCCTTATCCCATCTACTACCACATTAGGAGGCCTATATCGACGTATCTCCCATGAATAAACATTCTTACCATTGCTAACAAAAGGGGTAGGAATTATCTTTCTTTCTCCAAGATGGTTTACAAAACCACTATCATCTGGACAAATCGGATTAAAAATCTGATATAGCATCTGGGAATGCCACTGACCCTGAGGATAATAAAAAATCTCAGTCTGTTCTGGATTAGCCCCTGTCAACATCCAGCTATACTGTGTAGTAAACTGTCCTTCTCCATTAATCTTCTTCATAACAAGATTGATCGCATTAACATCAATAAACATTGGAGTACCCGTATAGCTCTTACCACCCATTCCATTTTCAAAAAACATCATTGTAAACCCAACAACAATTAAAATTTTTAATCTCCCCATAACTTACCTCAATTTTTTGCTAAAAATTTACCCTCAAACCTACCAATATTCTCCTTGGATTAATAAAAATAGGAGTCGTAAACCAGCCAACATCTATATGCTCTTTATTCCACTCACCCCATTTATCATTACCTTTCTGCTCTCCCTCTTCAAATGGGAAATGTAAGGACTCCCTATATCTATCGTACTGTGCCGATGACATTCCCCCGATAAACAATCTCTTTTGATTAAACAGGTTTACAACTGTTAAAACCAGCTCCACTTTTACATTTTTAAGCCTAAACAACTTCGACGCCCTTAGATCAACATTGGAATAATCAACAACGTCTGCTTTTTTCTGCTCACCGGTAGTAGGATCATATTCAATAACAACTTTCCCTCCATCTTTCCAGTCAACCAAGAAGTTTAGATTTATCCCCCCCAGGGGCCTCGTTCCTGCCACAGATGGTCCAAAACTAGAGGGAGTATGAAAATTAATATTAACATGTGCCCTCTGATCCGGCTCGGTCGTAATTATATTGGGGTCTCTTTCCTCATCTCTCGCCTGTAACCTATTTTCGTATACGTATCTTAAGCCGGTTTGGCCCCAGCTTTTCAGCATATATTCATAATTACTCCAAAAAGTGAAGAACTTACCAATATTCTTTTCCAAGCGCAGCTCTATACCTCTGATATCAGAAAAAGCATCGGGATAATACTTGGTTACTTCAACTTCCTGCCAGTAATCAATATAAGTTCTAGCGAGTGGCTCATTTTTCACATTTTTATAGTACATAGAAACATTAAACAGAAAATTCCTTAAGAATCGCTGTTCATAACCAAACTCATATGCCACTGTCTTACCCATATCCAGATCAGGAGAAGGCACAATTGCTGCATTTCCCACAACGGCAATATTGTACACAAATGATATATTCGGTCTTTGATAAAAATGCCCATAATTGAAGTACATTTTGCTATTAACCGTCACAGGAAAGGAAACTCCAAGTCTGGGTGAAAGTTTAAACTTAACCTTTTTCTTCTTTGTAGGCCAACCAGGAGGATTATCTAGCATTTCTCTGAATACTTTCCACCTCTCCCATGATCCCCACTTTCCCTCAAGATTTTCATATACAAGGTTATAAAAACCCGTAAAATCTTCATCTAATGGGTGTTCAACTAGGTAAGGTTTCTTATTCGGGTCAAAATAATCACCTCGAATCCCTATATTCGCTATCATTCCCTCAAACTCCAGCTTATCCTGGAAGTATATCCCCGCCTCCAATGGTCTTACCCTGTAGTATTGCCACGTCCCAGGAATTCCAGGAGTCCACAGCTTTTCAGACTGATACCACGTACCAGAGTTAACAAAACAGTAAGTATATCTCAAACTAAAACCAAATTCCATAAGGTGATATCTGTTAACCTGACTAGTCACATCGAATTTTAAATTAACAGTCAAGTTATACGAAGAATCTGCCTGCTGAAGGCCCCCATAGATGAAAAACAAATCTGTTATATCCTTGGCATAATTGGTAGATGCATTAGGGGTACCAATCTTGGGGTACTTCAAAACTCTAATGGTGGAATCTATATACGTCCATGATGAAGCATCTGAAGTGTCCGAGGCAAAAGGCTCTATCATATTATCATGATAGGAAAACTGCAAATCTACAGTATAAAAGGTGCTGTGTGAAAGAGTATGATTTAGCTTCATACCCCCCATAACCCATCTCTGAGTAAGATACTGCAAGCGACTTCTATTAAACATGTTTACAAACCCGCTACCGGAACCTAAAATTCGAGCCTGTTGCTCAACCGACTTCTGGGTGCTGCTCAAAAAACTAAACCTGCTCGAATAATCCATGAGGGCACCCCCAAAGGATGTAGGCCTATCTGCAGTGTTAGTAAGTATCTCCGCATACATAAAGTTTGTTGAAAGCCTCAAGTTTGACCTCAGATAGGAAACTATTTTCGTCTGGACATTCCAATCAATATAATGTGGTCTCGGACCAATTGGATAAGCAAAAAGGGTATTTTCATATTTTCCCCCAAGAAGAAAAGTTGATTTGCCAAGGAATTTCCCCACGAGAGGCAATTTCTTGCCCGGCACCGGGCCAGTAACAGTACCCTCGATATAATAATCGGGTCTATTGGCAACGGGATAGTTTGGATGTTGTAGTAACCATAATTCCCTCTTTTGCTCAGGTGTCAGTTTTGTTGTACGCTTCAGCCCAATCACCTCATAATTTTTTCGCCCTTCTCTTTTATCTTTCCAGCCCCGAAAAACTTTCAGATCCTCAGGTACTAACCCTGAAGTATCATTAATCGTACCAATCCAGGCCCAACCATTTTCTGTGGTGTCCGCAAATATACGATAAAGAATAGAGTTCTTACCCCACGGATTCTCACCAAAGAACTTCCTCTGGCCCGCCGGCGCAACGTCAAACTTGAAAGAAAAGCTGTATTTTTCCCGGCTTCCTTCTTTCGTAACTATATTAAGCAATCCGGATCTAAATCCTCCATACTTCGCTTCAAATCCACCGGTTAGAACCTGTATCTCTTCAATTGCTGTAGAGTTTATAGAAAGATACGAATTCTCCGACCTGGGGTCCCTTAGAGAAATACCATCCATCTGGACATCAGTTTCTCTTATAGCACCACCTCTAATGCTCAGCCCATACCCATCACTCGAAGCAACGAGTTCAACCCCTTTTATTTTGTTAACGAACTCATCAACTCTTAGCGATGGAGATTCAGTTATCCTATCTGTCTTAATTATCTCCTGAGTACCAGCAACATCAGGTTTTATAACTTCTCTTTCAGCTACCACACTGATCGCTTCCATTTCTATCGTAGCCTGCTTCAGGGCAAAATCCACCCTTACTGTTCTATCCATATTTACAACCACCTTTTCCTTAATCATAGGCGTATAACCTATCATGGTAGCCTTGATGCTATAAACACCAGGGGGAACATTTAGTATATAGAAGTAGCCATTTTCATCAGAAGCAGCACCGAATTTTTGAGTTAGTATACTAACTTTACCATTAACCCACTTTGCATACACCAGTATGTTAACCGCTGGCAACGGTTTCCCTGTATCTTTATCATATACCCTCCCACTTATTTTCCCGGTATATGAAAACAACTCCCCTGTAAAAAACGCTATAAACACGATTAAAAACAAAAATGAAAGGCACTTTTGATAGCTTCCCCTCATAATCACCTCATTATTTACCTATGTTTAATACCCACCAATATCATGTTAAGCAAATATACTAACCCAATTTAAATATTGCAATAGTAAAATATGATTACTAACTTCATATGAATTTTGATTCAATTAGGAGGATTTTTGTATGAACATACTTGCAATTGATATTGGCGGAACCAAAATATCCATTGGGATTATCAACCAGCACCAGAACATACTTTTCAGAGAAAAAATCAACATCAAAGAAAAAAGGGGTGATCAGGTTATTGAAGAAATTGCTCATTCAATCAGAAAAATAAGGGAATTAAATATCGACGGCGTTGGCATATCGATCCCCGGGATATACTATCCTAATACAGGATTTGTATGGGTACCTAATATCGAAGGCTGGATAAACTACCCCTTAAAGCCAAAAATCCTTGACATTCTCGGTAATAATGAGCTCAAAATCGCAATAGACAGCGACAGAACCTGCTCCATACTGGGTGAGGCCTGGGCAGGAAAAGCAAAAAACTATAAAAACGCTATCTTCATATCTGTGGGAACAGGTATTGGAGCTGGAATAATGGTTGATGGAAAAATTCTGCGTGGGCAAAGCAACGTAGCAGGTGCTATCGGATGGATGGCTCTCTCAAGACCTTTTAGAGATATTTACAAAAACTATGGATGCTTTGAATATTATGCCTCGGGAGATGGAATCTCAAGATACGCTATAGAACTCTTAAACTCCTCACCAGATTATAAGGGACCTTTAAGAGAAAAAGAGAAAATAACTTCATATGATATTTTCGAAGCTTTAATTTATAATGATGAAATTGCAACAAAGGTCATTGAAAACTGTATCCAGCTGTGGGGCATGGCGTGTGCTAACCTTATAAGCATATTTAACCCTGAAATCATTATCTTCGGTGGAGGAATCTTTGGTCCGGCATCCAAATACATCGACAAAATTAAAAATGAAGCTGCAAAGTGGGCACAGCCTATAAGCATGCGTGAAGTAAAGATAGAAGTTAGTGAACTGGGAAGCTTCGCAGGTCTCCTGGGAGCAGCAAAGCTTGCCATTGATAACATTCACAAAAATGGGTAGATGTCACGAGAGGGAAAATGTCTTCAAAGAAAACCACTTTTATTTCAGCATGTTTCGGCATGCTTGTCTTTGGGATAGTTTTAACAATCCTCGGAACAATATTACCTATACTACTGGAAAAGTTCAATCTCAGCACTTTGAATGCAGGAAGTCTAATTTCAATAATGAACGCAGGAATATTGGTTGGTACACTAATCTTTGGACCCACAGTTGACCGCTTCGGCTATAAATTCATCCTGATCTTAAGCATCTTACTCATAGCAATCGGTCTTTTCGCCATTTCAACCGCACTTACTATAACACTACTTAAAATTGCTCTTTTTACAACAGGTCTTGGGGGTGGAATAATAAACGGGGGTACAAATTCTCTCACATCAGACATAAGTGAAACAGATAAAACAGCTAAACTCAGCCTATTGGGAATATTCTTCGGAATAGGAGCTTTTGGAATCCCCCTACTTTTCAGTTCTTTACTTCGTTTCCTGGAACCTGATACGATTATTAAAATAACTTCCATTATAACTTTAATGCCCCTTTTTCTATTCATATTTACCTGGTTTCCATCCTCCAAGCAAACTGATAAGGATAAACTATTTCAAAATCTAAAAAAACTAAGAAACCCTCTACTGATTTTCTTATCCATCTTGCTCTTTTTCGAAAGCGGAATCGAGATCTCTACCGGAAACTGGGCATCCACATTCCTTTATAAGGTGATCAAAGTTGAAAAAAGTCAGGGGATATTTTCCCTTTCCCTTTTCTGGCTTGGGATGATGAGTGGCAGGCTACTACTTTCCAAAATACTAACTGTAGCTCGAGAATCAACTCTTTTCATAATATACATGCTCATTGCTTTGATATCGTCTATAGCATTTATCTCTTCTTCAAATTACTTCCTCTCAAGCACACTAATATTTTTTATGGGGTTTGGATATTCATCAACATATCCGATAGTTCTCTCTACAATTGGAAATAACTTTAGAGAAATCTCAGCAACAGCTTTTAGTCTGGCACTCTCAATAGCTCTCGTAGGGGGGATTACTATACCCTACCTGATAGGGCTAGTAACGAAAACGTTTAATTTCCGGGTAGCTTTCGTACTAATACCCCTTTCAATAGTAATAATTATTGCCATTTTTAGCACTGTCCAAAGGAAGACAAAACAACAAACTTAAGAAAAAGGAGAAGAAAATTATGCGGGCACTTGAATGGATCGAACATGCTAAAACGACTATTGAGAAAATCCAAAAGAGCCAGTCTCAAAACATCAAAGAGGCCGCCAGTATCATGGCAAATTCCATAGCTGCAGAAAGATGGGTTCATACATTTGGCTGTGGGCATGCCACGCTCCCTGTTGAAGAGATGTATCCCCGAATCGGTGGCTTTGTCGGATTCCATCCAGTTATTGAACTCCCACTATCATTCTTCACCCATATCATTGGAGACATGGGGATAAATCAATTTGTTTTCTTAGAAAGGATTGAAGGATATGGACAACAAATAATGAAAAGTTACAACCTTCATCCCGACGATACCATGTGGATATTTTCCCACAGCGGGATCAATAATGTTAATATTGACGTTGCCCTCTACGCTAAAAAGGTTGGCATGAAGGTCATTGCTACTGGTTCTGTGGAAGAGTTCAGAAACAAAAAATCCAGACACTCATCAGGTAAAAATCTTTTTGAAATTGCCGATGTAACAATCGATACGTGTGTACCTGCACAGGACGCAGTAATAGAAATAGAAAACCACATTGATCGAATAGCACCTCTGTCTACCCTTGCATTTATTACAGTAGTTTGGACCACCATAATTACAGTTGCAGAAATCCTCGTTGAAAAAGGGGTAAAGCTTTTCATTCACCCATCTCACAATATCCCTGGAGATAACAATGCAATGCAAAGACTTCAATCTGCTATTAACGAATACAGAAGAAGATTAAAAGTCTAATCTCAAGGCGTTAGTGGATTATTAGGGCCCATCTTCAATCGGTTAATTGTTTTTAAAAGTTCTGACCTAACCTCCCCAACCTGAGTTTTTTGCAAGCAGGTTTCAAGGCTTTCAACAATATACCGCCTCTTCCTGCTATATTGATACCACCCCAAAGCCTCTATTGCACCCAGTCTAACTTCTAATTCCTCACTCTCATCCGTAGCCACTGCCAACAGAGG
>QNCQ01000001.1 GCA_003645825.1 Fidelibacterota bacterium | reverse complement strand
GGAGGTGGAAATAACTTAGCTGGAGTCAGGATTTCCGACTCGGTTTATTTTGCTATTGCTGCTACCGTAGCTGGTACAGATGGGGAGCCTTATACCATTCCTGCGGGGACCGATCCTTCCGCCTCTCTGATGGTGGAATTAAGTGTTAACGATGTTGAAAGCGTCACCGGTATTCCTAAACCTTTCTCTATAGCCTTTGAAAACGCCCTACCAAGATCCAAGAATACGATCATAAGAGCTGTCATTGCGCAGACGGCAACGAATCCCTCCGATACAAACTTTATATCCCTTCGGTTTGACAATAGTACTGACATCAACTTTTTGTGCAGGTTGAGTTTTTTGAATTTCTTTGATGAAAATGGATACGTTACTTTTTCAGATACAGTCCATGCAAATTTGAGTAGCTTAAGTTCCATTCGAATTGATGGTGATACGTTACGCAATCCTGATGGAATGTCCGTAGTCGATTCAATTCTGGTGGGAGCATTCTTTGAACTGTTGCCTAATACAGATGATTCTCTGGTTACCATAAAAGTTGGTTCGGGAGCAGGAAGCATAGATGTAAACTTTTTTATTTCGGACATTTTGCTTTCTGAAATAGTTGGTTTCTTCAATCTTTACTTTGATATACCCCCGATGGTAATAAAAAATATCCCTGAGGGATTTGACTTCATAGAGTTTAAATACGCATACCTTGTTGTAACCATTTACAACGAAATACAAACTCAAACCTATTTGGACATGCAGCTTTCTGGATACAAAGAAGGGAAAGTTGCTGCGGAGGTAATGACTGCAGATACCATAAAAAAGGCAACGGATCACAAACCCATTGCCGAATCAGAGATAAAGGTGAATCTTGCGCCAATATTTAATATTCTCCCGGATTCCATCAGAGTCACTGGCACAGCATATATTCCTTCCAATGATACATCCCGGCTGCAGGTTGGGAAATCGTTCTGGGGAAAGTACAATGTTGAGGTTCCTTTCGTGGTGAAGACGCGTCCTGTAACGTTCATTCCTGTCAAATCCACGGTGCTGGAGCCAGTTGATGAAACGACCCGTGATAAAATCAACTCGGGATTGGTTAGTGCGAGTCTTTTCTATAATGTCAGTAATGGTTGTCCGCTTTCTGGGACTCTTCAGCTTCTTTTTTCTAACTATGATTACTTTCCTCTTGATAGTTTACCTGAGCATCTGGATTCGGGTTTCATCTGGATAGGCGATTCGCTTTTTGCCGAAACAGATACAGGCTTGTGCTACATTGATATAGATACTCTGATATCTCTCCGGTTGCCTCCTGCACTGATAGATGAAGTGGGTGGTTCTATTCTTCAACCTGGAGTTGAAAGTCAGGAAGCTCCATTTGATACAACAAAGGTCAGGTTATTAGTAAAAGATATTACCCATTACATAAGACCGAGAATACACCTCGACAGCACTACATCCTATGTCAGAATTTCAGAAGACAATAAAATAGGAATTCTTTCTCTGTTATCCATTACTATAGATACCAGGAACGTAATTCAAGAACAGCAAGAACAATAAAAGGCTAAATGAGAAGTTCAGATATTCTTGCTTTCCTTATAGTTTCTTCTCTTCTAAATGGAGTACTTCTTTCCCAGACGAGAACAGATCCAAGAGCAATGGCTTTATGTGGTGCTTACGGTACAGTTTCCAGAGGCCTTTTCTGTGTTGATTACAATCCAGCAAATCTGGCTATAAAAGATGGGGTAAGCGAGGTAAGACTGATTGCTGGCGCGGGCTTTAGCGTAATCAACAACTTTCTTTCGATTAAGAGATATAAAAAGTACAACGGTAAGGATTTTGAGGCTAATAATCAGCGGCTTAAGAAGGCTTTCCTTTCTGAAATTCCGGATGTCGGCTGGCGAATTTTCATGGACTTACATGTACCTGTACCAATGGTGAACTACTCAAAGGGAAATCACGCCATTACTTACGATATTTTGCTCATTTCTGATATAGGCATAGCAAAAGATCTTGTCAGGTTTCTTGTTGAAGGGAATGAGGTAAACAAAACTCTTGACCTTAGGATGAATGAGGAAATTGTGGGAATTGGACAGTGGGCTTTTTCTTTTGGAGTACCGTTTAAAGACTTTAATATAGGCTTTTCTTTCAAATATCTTCAGGGATTACTCTATATGGGGTTTAATCCTGATTCGAGTTTCGGTTATATCACAACCCATTTTACTCCGGAGAAAAACTACATAGAGGGGGAAGGAAGATATTATTTCCAGCAGACAGTGGGGGGTATGGGGTATTCTTTTGATATTGGCTTGACCTCCCGGCTTATAGATGGATACAGGCTGGGGATATCTTTAAGCAATGTATTTGGCCGGATTTACTGGAACAAAAGAACTCTGCTTGCAAGACTTGTCAAGCCTGAGAAAATTCTCCCTTCTGAGGGGGATTTCTATGAATACCGTTTTAGAGTGAATGAGGCTCGATTTGATAAATTTTTTCAGGGTATTCCTTATAACGAAATAATCGTTGGAGAGGGGCGAACGTTCAGAGATACCTCAGTTTTTATAATGAAGTACCCTGCTCTTTTTAGATTCAGCGTCTCAAAAGTAATTGAAGATGTGGTTCTGACTTCGGATTTTGTGGCGGGTTTTCAAGATCGGCTGTATAGCTTCGGTCGCTGGAAGTTTGCTATCGGTGTCGAGGTTCTGAGATCGGTAAAAGCCCCAGTTCGTATGGGTGTGTCAGTTGGTGGAAAAGAGATAAGGGAATTTGCTTTGGGGGGTGGTTACCACTTGGGTCTGGTTAATATCGACTGGGCAGTAGGATTCTGCAACGGGTTTATTCTGAGAAAGATGCAAGGGGTGAAGTTTTCATTTCTAGTGTATACTTCGAAGCTATAAAAAATTTTCACTGGCGTATTCTGTAAAATAGATATCCGCCCGTAACGAAATAGAGGCAGTTTGCTATCCACACAGAGAGAGCTGGGGGAAGTATCTGGTGGTAGCCAAGGGACTGGCCGAATTTTATTAGCCCGTAATAAATAAAAATTAGAAGGAGACTAAAACCGGCACCAAAGGCAATATCTTTACCGGGTCTGAGTACCGAAATAGGTATTCCTATAAGGATTACAATAAAGCAGGTAAAAGGAAAAGCAAACTTGTAGTGTAGATTAACGAGCCATCTTGCAGGGTCATTACCAGTAGAGACAATGCGTTTGATGAATATTCTTAACTCTTTTATTCTCATACCCTCTGGATTGAGCGTGAGGAAAGTCATATCTTCAGGTTTCAGCCTGAGATTTACCGTACTGTCGATGCCACTTCTGGCAAAAAACTGTCCATCTTCAGGATCCAGCTCTCTTAAGATGTAGTTTTTTATCCTCCACGTGCCTTCTTTTTCATCCCATTTTACCGTTTTTGCGTCGACCCTTTTTATCAGAACATTGTCATTGAAGTATTGTATAGATATATCTTTTCCATAATTCATCTTTACCGAATACCAGCGAATAAAAACGTTGCAATTCTGGGAATCCTGAAAGGAAAGGTTTTCAAGGGTGGTCTTTTTCCTGTATTTGCGCCTCTTTAGCTGATCCCTTTCGATTTCTATTCTCTTCCTGTTTGCCGGTATGACAAGGTAATCCTCGATGACAAAGGAAAACAGAGTAAACAAAACCCCCGCGATAAGGAGTGGAGCCGATACCCTGTACATACTGATGCCCGAAGACTTTATAGCCGCTAGCTCGTTATTCTTTTTCAGGAAGCCCAGAGTAAATACCGTTGCAATCAGCAAGGACATGGGTAGAGCAATGTTGACAAAGAAAGGTAGCTGATAGAGATAATACATTACGGCCTGATCTATAGTGAGTCGATTTTTTATGAAAATGTCAATTTTTTCGATGACATCTACGATTAAAAAAATGGAAATGAAGGTTGCAATGACCAGCAGGAATAGGTAAAAGAAGTTTTTTAAAACGAGTTTATCAAGTACTTTCATTGTATCCGTATTTCACAAATACAGCAAAACTTAAGAAGACCTGAGGGTAAAGAGAAACAAAAACTGTTGTTCAAGAAGAATAAGATGAGTCCCGGAGTGGAAAATAGGTTATAGAAATCGGATGATAAGTTTAGAGCTGTGTTTTTGTTAGCGAGTTCGGCGGATCTGCCGTTTTTAATAGCCCCAGATCCACTCCGGGGGGATTAAGTTTTCCAATTTTTTATATAAATCCTCTGGTAGTAGTTTAATTCCTATCTGATAGCTTGCATTTGTCCAGCCAAAACCTTCCTTTGTGATATAGGAAAACTTTGTTCCTACGTTTCCGTATTCAACAAAAACCTGGTGGGTTCTTTTAACGACGTTGTATTTTTCAGTAATAGTTCCATTAAAATCGACGGCATTCCTTGTGATGGTGTAAAGCCATCGGTATGCTAGCCTGCAGGCGATTTCGCCGTAGCCGTAATTTATCAAACCTATCCAGGCCATTATCTGATGAGGAGCCCATCCATAGGGGTAGTCCCATTGCCTCTGCGGGCGGGTTATGGAGATTTCTCCTCTTGACTCCTTACTGGAAGCAGCAAGCCCACCGGGCATTTCCAGAAAGGGTGTGGCATTTTCAACTATCAATTCAGCCTGTTCTTTAGTAGCCAATCCCGCCCAGAGGGGGTAAAAAACAGTGGCCGATATATAAACCTTCCTTTGATTGTTTACAATATCGTGGTCAAAGAATAATCCGTATTCACTATCCCAAAGGTATTTGTTGATTAATTTTCTCCTTTTCTTAGCCCTTTCAAACCAGGTTGAGCTTTTCTCTACTTTCCCGCTTTCCAGCACCAACGAATCTTTGAAAACCTCTTTTATAGTCTGGGCAATGTCCATTTCTGTTCCGTATAGGAGCGAGTTTAAATCCACAGTTACAAAATCTGCGCAGCGGTCATCCCATCTGTACGTTTTATCATGACCTGATTCTCTCATAGCTCTATCGTGTTTGAAGAAGCTAAACAGCTCCGGATCTTTAATTTTACCATTCCTGTATGCTTCTTCGAAATCTTTGATATTCATACTATACCTTCTGGCATAGCGGGCATATACTACATTGAAATGACCTGGCTCAACTTCAGGTGGGGGACCGAAACCTTCGCCATAATACCGGCTTAAGCCTGTCCTGGTTAATCTTTTTTCACCCATCCAGACATTATAATATTCCTTAATAGCTGCGGAGAGAACTTTTCTCAGCCATTTTTTGTTCTCGGGGTTATGGGGTAACTTTTCATAAACGGCACGGGCCATAGAAGTTAAAAAAGGTGGCTGTGAGCGTGTGAGATAGTATGTCCTGTTGGCGTTGAGGATCTTCCCATAGTGATTTATCTCATATACAAAATTATCTACCATTGCTTTCGCCAGTTCAATTTTCTCATCGGATATGAGTCCGAGCAATATAAAATAACTATCCCACCCGTACATTTCGTTGAATCTGCCACCGGGAACTACGTATGGTACGGCTTCCAGTTTTCCATCTTCATTACACTTTAATGCAAGGGATAGTAAACCGTGATACCCATCGAGGTTACGGACCCATTCTGGAGTAATCAGCTTTGGCAGAAATAAAACCTTCAGCCTTAATTCTGGATGTATTTTTGATATATCTTGATAATAATTGAATGCTAAGGAATCATCATAAGGTACGTAGATATACCGGAAATTATCTTTTGTGCTAACTTTGGGGTCTTTTATTATTGAAGGTAGACTTTCTTCGCTGATTTTTCTTGTTAGTCCTCTCCAGTAAGAGTCCCTTATCAGTCTTGAGATGCGGTGAACAGGACTTTCGTAAATACGGTCTCGCTTCAGGCTGGCAATTCTGTAGCCCTTTTCTTCCATTAATTTCAGTTCTTGAAGTAGGTTTGAAAGAAAGTATGTTCCACAGACTTCATATTTTTTGCCATTAATGTCTATCAACCAAAATTTTTTGTTGCCCTTTTCGCCAGCGATGTAGTGGTCGTTAATTGTAATCTTTTTATCGCCATCAGTGTCTTCTTCTTGTAGAAGACGATATAGGTTAGTAATCACATCTAGTTGTATCCCATCTGAGGCTGTCAGAGCACAAACATGAATCATCAGAATGATTCCTAAAATGCAAACAGTTAGAGGCCTATTTTTCATGTAAAGCATGGTTATTCACCCCAATATTTTTTGAAAATAAAGTTTTTTGATATTTCTCTAACCGTTGAGAGAGGAGCGGGAAAACCTGTATCATAGAAGATATTTTTTGAGGTCCCTGTACTGGATTCCAAGTAGCCATCAGGGATTAATCTTTGTATTATGCATTTTCTTGCAATTTCCAGAGGTGTATCATGTGGTGTAAAAAGCTCCTTTTTACACATTTCTATAACTTGGATAGTAGGGAAAAATGTATTAAAAGACAATATTTTTGTTCTACCCCCAAATCGGCAATAAAAAACATGGCCTAATGTCCGAACGCTCTGGTGTTCTAAGACTAAGTTGTGAGTTTCATTTTTCCGTGAGGCTGAGCCATGTGTTAGCTTTGGTCGTTTTATTAAAAATCTTGAGCTCATGTGTTTCTCAGGTTATTCATTACAGAGATAAAATGAGGATATTTCTTGAAATTCACCAAACGCTTTGTCTCTGGGAGTTACAGGCATTGCTGGATGCAAAAGAATGGTTTTGTTTCGAAATCGAACTCATTTCATACAGGATATGGGCATCTGGTGTCAGTGATCATTTAAACTTTCAACACGGTAATGAGATGGTTCCCTTTGTCTGTGGTGGGCTAATGGCCAGAAAGAGATCTGGGCAGACAGAAAACGTTAAAAACTGCGTAAAATAACTTGTCACCTGATACAGCAGAATTATGGCAGTAGGTTTAGACAGAGAATCATAGTTTGCAATATCTGAAAATACTGGATAAATTAATTAAGAAAAAGTGTGGAGGTCGTCATGGTCGGAATTTTAAAAAAATTATATCTGGCGGGACTGGGAGCTTTAAGCATTACCAGGGAAAAGGCTGAAGAGATAGTGGATGAACTTGTCAAAAAAGGAGAGGTAGCTGCCGAAGAAAAAAAATCCCTCGTGGAAAGTCTGCTCAAAGTGGCCGAGGAAAAAAAGGCTGAAACAAGAGAGTTTATAAAAAAAGAAGTTAGAAAGGTCCTTGAAACTTTGGATGTCCCAACCCGCCAGGAGATAGACGATTTAAAAAAACAGATAGAAAAACATCGCAAGGTGGAACACAAAAAGACCGGCTAAATGAAACTAACCTCCATCCCGAAGACGTGGAAACACCTTAGAAGATATAGACAGATATTAGGAATTCTCGTAAAATACGGATTTTCTGATGTCGTAAATGTCATCAGTAATGATTTGATAACCCGGTTTGGTGAGAAATTTGTACCGAGACTAAGAACCACGCTTACAAAAACTGCGTCAAGAGCAGAAAGACTCAGGCTGGTATTCGAGGAGTTAGGGCCAACTTTTATAAAAGCCGGCCAGACTTTGAGCATGAGGCCTGACCTTTTGCCTCCTGAATACATAGCAGAATTACAAAAACTCCAGGACAGAGTGAATCCTATACCCTTTGAACAGATCCTGGCTTCAATTGAATCAGAAGGTAACGGCAAACTTGCGGGATGTCTGAGCAGGATTGAAGAAAAGCCAATCGCCTCCGCTTCCATTGCTCAGGTACACAAAGCCACTCTCAAGACCGGTGACGAGGTGGTTCTGAAGGTTCAACGGCCAGGAATAAGGAGACAAGTGGAGATTGATATTGAAATACTGAGTGATATCGCCCGGGTGGCAAAAAAATATCTGAAAGATCAGATACCAGTTGACCCTGTCGAGGTAGTAAAAGAATTCGACAAGGTTATACATCGGGAACTAAACTTTCTTCGGGAAGGGAGAACCATAGAGCGGTTCAGAGAATTCTTTTCTGGAGATAGAACGGTCTATGTTCCTCGCTACTATCACTGGTTGAGCAGTGATAAAATTCTCGTAATGGAGTATGTTGAAGGGATAAAGGCTTCTGATAAAGAGAGATTGCTGGAAGAAGGATTTGATCCTGAAATCATCGCGAAGCGCGGCGTCAGACTGAGTTTCAGACAAATATTCGAATTGGGGCTATTTCATGCCGACCCCCACGGAGGGAACATATTGGTTATAGGCGACAATGTAATTGTTCCTCTTGACTTTGGAATCGTCGGATACGTTGATGCTGAGATGATAGACTTTATAGCAGACATGCTCAAAGGATTTGTGAAAAACGATCCGAAGATAATTATTCGGGCAATGGAGCGTATGGATATGATAAGTTCCTCAACTGATGTACCCGCGCTGAAGGCCGAAATTGGAGAACTTATAAGCAACTTCTCTGGATCCCGGCTTGATACCTATAGCATAGAGGATATAGCTTCAGAAATATTTAATCTGGCATACTCTTTTAAGCTTAAGGTCTCAACCAGGCTGTCCCTCATGTCAAGGGCGCTTGTTACAGCTGAAGGTTTAGCAAGAATGCTCTATCCGGAACTGAAAGTGCTGGATGAAATTAAACCTTTTGTTACAGAGATCATAAAAAGAAGATACAATCCATTTGTGAAACTTAAAAAAGGATTCACTAATATAGATGACCTTGCTCTTTTAATGGAGGATTTCCCTGGGAAAATGCGTTCCATCTTATCAAAAGCATCTTCCGGGCAATTTTCGATTCAGTTTGAGCACAGGAACCTCGAGAATCTTATAAGTGAGCTAAACCGATCCAGTAATAGACTTGCTTCTGCTTTAGTAATTGCAGCTCTCATCATAGGTTCTTCGCTTGTTATTCAGCTCCCCGTAGGACCAAAAGTGCTGGGCTATCCGCTTATTGGCATGGCTGGATATGTGCTTGCATTTATAATAGGTATTAAGCTGTTGTGGGACATTTTCCGAAGCAAGAAATAAATATCTATTCCTGAATTCCTGAGGAAGCAATTTCCTTTAGTTTTTTTATGTTTTTTTCCTCTCCGATAACAATGAGAGTATCCTCTACATGTATATGAGTATTGGGGCCTGGGTTATAATGGAATTTGTCGTCCGGAGAATATATTGCAACCACAATTATATTTAACTCTTTCCTTATTGGAGTCTGTGATAGAGTTAAACCCACAAGAGAGGACTTTTCTCTAATCGGGATTTCTTCCATGACAAGATTATAACTGGCTCTCCGCCCGATTATATCAATAAAATCTACAACGTACGGTCGTAGTAGCATCTGAACCATTCTGTGCCCACCAAGCTCGTAAGGCTTTATTACACGATTTGCACCAGCTTTGTATAACTTTTTCTCTGTGTTCTCGCTTATTGCGCGGGTTACTATAAGAATTTTATCATTCAATCCTCTTGCTGAAAGCGTAACAAAAACATTATCTGCATCTTTATCAACAACGGACACAAGCCCTTTTGCTCTTTCTATACCCGCTTCCCTGAGAGTCTCATCATCTGTAGCATCTCCCTCTATAAGTGGATAGCCTGAGTCTTTCAGTTCTTCTATCTTTTCTGGATTGTTTTCTATCACCACAAAATCAATGTCGCTTTCTGCTAACTCCTTGCAGATCTGTTTTCCCATTCTTCCAAAACCACATACTATGTAGTGATCTTTCAGCTTTTTTATTCTTTCTTTCATTCTTCTTCTCCTGAAAATATATTCTTCCACGAAGTACTGAGTAAAACGTCCTAATGTGTATCCTATGGTTGTCAAGCCCATGACGATGAGAAAGGCTGTAAATATTTTCCCCGTAGCACTAAGGGGGTTGACTTCCGCAAAACCTGTAGTGGTTATTGAAATAACGGTCATATAAAAAGAGTCAATCAGATTCCAGCCTTCGATTAATATATATCCAACTGTCCCTATAACTAACACGAGAGCTACAAGCAATATGGAAATTCTGATGTGCTTAAGAGACTCCTTAGAATTTCTCATAGTACAATATAGATTTACCTGTCTAAAATAAGTTAAAAATTGAAAATCAGCAATGAATAAACAACAACGGGCGAAAACTTCTGTTTTTTACAGTTTCCATTACAGAGAATTCGGCTACAAGTTCAAATGTAGGTGCGCTCATATTTTCAATGTAATTGTGCCGGCTAATTCTTATATTACTACTGATATTTGAACTTAAAATTTGTTTCCACGAGGGGGATGACCTTGAGGACGGTTTTGCCTCTTATAATCCAAGCCTCCCTCCTTCCTTGGGATCTCCTCCCGCTACGGTCATCCTCCTCATATATACTTTTGATAACGTCAGAATTACAGGGAGTACCATGAAAGAATTTGTAGAAAAAACAAAATCGTCTAGAAATATTTTCAAGGGCAAGTTGCTTGATGTCTACGTGGACGAAGTCTTATTACCATCTGGCAGAACTGCCGTAAGAGAGTATATAAAGCACCCCGGAGCGGCTGTTGTCATACCCTATGTTGGAGACGGTGAACTAATATTCGTGAGACAGTATAGATATCCCGTTAGAGAAGTGACTGTTGAGCTTCCTGCTGGTAAGATCGATACTGGAGAAGACTCTATCGCCACTGTGGAAAGGGAGTTGATAGAAGAAACTGGGTACAGAGCCAATAGGTTTGTAGAGCTTCTTTGCTTTTATCCTTCTGTTGGATATACAAATGAAATCCTCTGTGTTTACTGGGCGCAAGAGCTGAGTTACATTGGGGAAAGACCTGATCCAGATGAAAACATAGAGGTTATGAAAATGTCTATCTCTGAAGCGGTGGAGAGAATTTTTGCCGGGGATATAAAGGATTCTAAAACCATAATCGGTGTTCTCATAGCAGATAGATTGCTTGGGGATGAGAATTTGAAAAGGAGATTTGGTATAAAACTCTAACTACCTCAGATAAATTTCCTCTCGTGGTGGCGTTAGCTTTAGTTCGGGAAACCTCTCGAAGAGGCTCCTGGCAAAAATAAACTCGAAATTCTTGTTGTTTTGTGGAGTAATTCCTGTCACATCTTTCCAGACACTTTGACTTTCCATACAGAAGTAAATGAACGGAGGGTTATCAACCTTCTTTAGCTCTTCGAAGATAAGTCTGTACATCTTTACCCGCAATGGTCGTGGGTATCTCAACTTCCCATCAAGCCCTTTAATCATTTCCTGAAAAATAATCCTGGTTTCCGGATGTCTTCGCGCAATCTTTTCCTTTGTAGTTGGAGGAAACCTCAGGCTTCCAAGACTGATCCACGCTATTCTCTCAGGCGGAATGTTTTCATATATCAAATGAACTATTTCTCGGTAATTTTCTTCCCAGCCGTTGTGGAGTATAATAGGATCGAAATGGAACCCCACCAGATACCCATCCTCCATAGCTTTTCTTGCAGAGTCTATACGACTGCGAAGACTCGATGCTTTTTTCTCTTCCTTTGCAATTACTGGATCTGGGTTGAGAGACCATGATATTACAATATTATCACCATGGTGTATTCCTATCAGGGAATTTACATTTACTGTTTTCGTTTTTAATTCAAAGAAAACGTCCTTTTTAGATGAGAAAAATTTTATAGCCTCTCGAGCAAAAATAATAGAGCCAGGCAAAGCAAGGCTATCACTCAGCTCGCCTGTTCCAATTCTTAATATTTTCCCCTCTGAATTTTTCAGCAAACTGTCTACCTGGGAAAAAATTCTATCGAAGTCAGTGTATACAACCGTTGCGGGTTGATTCAGATAGTACTGTAAGATACAATATGTACATTCCATCGGACAATTAAGAGTTTGATTTATTACCTTATAACCACAACAGAGATAACTTTCCTGAGTGCCGGGACAGTTTTTTACTACCTCGCCTTTGCTTCTGGTCAACAGAATTGAAGTTTTGGGGTCAGACCCGGGGCAAATTTGATGGATCTCATCTTCAGAATCAATTAATTCATAGGAGAGGCTGTGTTCCCCTAAAATCTTTATAGCCCACCTGTCATTTAGAATGTCCTTGGTAGCAAATACTTTTATACTCATCTACATCTTATCCAATAATCTTTTTAGATCATTGTAAAATCCAGAAGACAGAAAACCTCTAAGATTTTCACAACTCATACTGTCGAATTCAATATTTATACTTATAGCTTTCCTTTCCAGCGTCCAATCCCAATGCAGCTTCACACTGGCAGGGAGCCTGAGTTTTTTCACTTCTTTCTCTATTCCATCATTTAACTTTGAGATTGTAGGGAAGCACAGCCGCCTTACCTGTTTTCTGAGAGAATTCAGGTCTCCATGTTCAATGGAGTCAATAAGACCGTATTTGGTTACAACTGACGCTACATCAAGCTCTTTTCTCCTTGAGACTTCATACACGCCATAAATTATCTCGGTGAAAATACTAAGGGACGGTGAAAGTCTCTTTATTAGACTTAGAATGAAATCCTTAGTGGAGGAAGTTACAATTGAAGTAAGATAACACACTTTTATAGGAGCTTTTTTCGAATCAAGATAATCCCTTACGGGCTGTGGGAAAGAACTTATTCTCTTTAGTTCGTCGCAAAAGTCAGCATAGTCTGCCATCTTCAGAAGGTACAGTAACTCCGGATCTCTGGAGAGTCGATGTCTCTCCATGAATAGCAGGATTTTAGAAAGTGCGGATGGGAGAATGTCTCCTATGTTCTTATGATAATTGATTGCTGCAATAAGAGTGTCTCTGGGATCCCGAGTTTTCACAATTATGGAGGGAATCATACTGAAGCCAGAATTTGTAAACTGCTCCAGGAGATGATGCCCATAGATTATTCTATACCCTGACCTTTCCTTTGAAACAAGAAGCGGATAAAGGATTGTTTTACCTTTTGGTCTCGGGAAAAAGTCAAATTCAGCATCATCCCTATTAAATTTTTCAACTGGAAGAAGCGACAGATTACCCAAGCTTTTTAATTTCATTTTTATAAAACTCCAGTTTGATTTTATAAGTGTTGGGGAGGTGTTTTCTTTTCATTCTTCCATTAGATAAAACACTTAACTTTTTTACCAGTTCTTCCAGCACAAGTCGTCTCCTTTCCACATCTGAGACCATATTGAGGGTTTTCTCGAGAGCCAGGACCCGATATCTATCCATCCCCCATAGTTTCTTCGAGAGCTGATCGTCATGACCACCAGTTTTAACGATTAGTTTTTCTTTAATCAACCCTACGGGATACTTTAGCGTTACTCTCAACCACAGGTCATAGTCCTCGCAGATGGGAAGAGTTTCGTCAAAGTAACCCACATCTTCAAATATTGATCTATGAATCAATACAGCAGAAGGGCTGATTATACACAGAGGAAGAGATTCCTTAAATATCCATCCACCGTATTTTCTGTGCTTCAGCATAGGGTTGACTCGGACTCCGTTTCGAATCCAGATTTCATCTGTCTGGGAAATTAGGAGGTGCGGGTTCTTTTCCATGTATTCTGTCTGTATTTCCAGTTTTTTGTTCAGCCAGTAATCATCGGAATCGAGAAAGGCTATCCATTTGGAGGATGCAGCCTTTATTCCGGTGTTTCTTGAAGCCGAGACACCGGAATGCTCTATTCGAATATATTTTACTTTATCTTCATACATTCGTACAACGTCAGGTGTATTGTCAGTTGATCCATCGTCTACAACTATTAACTCTATATTTTTAAATGTCTGGTTGAGTACCGAGTCAATTGCCCGCTTAAGGTAAACAGCTCTATTGTAAGTTGGAATGATTACAGATATAAATTGAATCCAGTTCATATTGCATCAATGGCGCTGATAAAAATCGGAATGATATCCGACAGTATCTCCCGTGCCCTTTTTAGATTTCTAAAACAATCCACTGCAGCGGTAGAATTTGCTCTGTCTGTCAAGACCTTTATCGAATAAAAAGGTATTCCTTTCTTTCGAGTAAGGTCTGCAAGGTAATACGACTCCATATCCACTATATCAGCTCCAAGCCTTTTCCATAAGTTCTGTCTCTCACATTCATTCGCAATAGGTCTGGTGGTAGTTACTATACAACCAGCCTTCCATTTCTTCACCCCGGGCGAAGGAAATTGTAACTCCCGAACTTCACCTCCGAAAGTAAAGATATATCTATAGGGAACAACCACATCAAAAATCTGGAAACTGTCATTCAGAATGCCAGCAACTCCGGCGTTTATAACTAGGTCATAGTTTCCTGTGAAAATCTCATCTTTTATAGCACGGAGATTTTTCACCCCCACGCCAGTATAACGGAAAACAAATTCTGATCCATTACGAAGTTCTGTAGCTATCTTTGCCTCATTTACCTCTCTTGTACTCGCTATGCAAAATAGAATTCTCATTACAACTCTTCGCTGCTATGAAAGCTATCCCTCTAAATTAGATTTAATTGGTTTAATATTCAAACCTGATTCCTTATTTCTCAGAAAACCCATTTTTGAACGTTTGTTAAAAAGCGTTTAATAGCCTAAATTTGTGCGGATTTGAAATGAAGAGGAGGACAGAAAAGTGAGCGAAATAATTGATGTAATTGCAAGAGAAATACTGGACTCACGGGGAAATCCTACAGTAGAGGTCGATGTTATTACTGAGAGTGGTTTTTTTGGTAGAGCTGCAGTGCCTTCGGGGGCATCAACAGGAGAGCATGAAGCCCTTGAGCTGAGAGATGGTGATAAAGACAGATTCGGTGGTAAGGGGGTTCTTAAAGCTGTTCAGAATGTTAACGAAATCATCGGACCGCGGTTGATCGGGGTGAGTGTACTCGACCAGCCTTATATTGACAACCTGATGCTTGAGCTGGATGGGACTGAAAACAAATCGAAACTCGGTGCCAATGCTACCCTGGGGGTTTCTCTTGCTGTAGCCAAGGCAGCGGCTGCTTATTCAGGGTTGCCTCTATACCAGTACATAGGCGGTACGAATGCGAAAGTTCTGCCTGTACCGCTCATGAATATTCTAAATGGGGGAAAACACGCTGACAATAACGTTGATCTTCAGGAGTTTATGATAGCTCCAGTGGGAGCTTCATCCTTTAGAGAAGCTCTGCGTATGGGTATTGAAGTCTTCCATTCACTGAAAAAAGTACTGAAGTCTAAGGGGCTGAACACGTCTGTCGGAGATGAGGGTGGGTTTGCTCCCGACCTTAAATCAAATACAGAAGCGCTTGAAGTTATCATGGAAGCTATCGAGAAAGCCGGGTACAAACCTGGGGAGGACATCTATCTGGCTCTTGACCCCGCAGCATCGGAGTTCTACAATGCTGAAATAGGCAAATACGAGCTAAAATCTGAAAAAGCTGAGCTAACTTCAAAAGAAATGGTCGAGTATTATAAAAACATTGTCGAAAAATTTCCTGTCTTTTCTATAGAGGATGGTTTAGCTGAGGACGACTGGGATGGCTGGAAAATAATGGTCCAAGAACTGGGTGACAGAATCCAGATTGTTGGTGACGACTTAACCGTTACAAACGTCAAAAGGATAAAGAGAGCAATAGAAGAGGGAACAATAAACTCTGTTTTGATCAAATTGAATCAGATAGGAACGTTAACAGAAACTCTTGATGCAATAAACATGACACATAGGGCAGGATTTACCACCGTGATTTCCCATAGATCAGGCGAAACTGAAGATACTACAATAGCAGATCTTGCAGTTGCTGTCAATGCCGGGCAAATTAAAACAGGTTCTGGATGTAGAACTGATAGAATATGCAAGTACAATCAGCTGCTGAGGATTGAGGAAGAGATCGATGAAACTGCTATATACTGGGGCAGGAACGTTCTGAAAAGATGAGAGCTCCCGAAAGAAGGGGTAAAAACAATACAAACACAAAGAAGCTGGCATACCTTTTGGGGGTGATTCTCGCTATTTGTGTTCTTGCCGTTTCATTTTTCGCTGGGGACTATGGGATTACTCAGGTAATAAAGTTGAAAAGATTAAGGAGCCAATTATCTTCTGAAATAGAAGAGCTTAGGAGGAAGCAGGACTCCCTAAAGGCAGAAAGGCTAAGACTCGAAAGGGACTTGCGTTATATAGAAAAAATAGCTCGAGAAAAATACAGAATGGCAAAGGAAGGCGAAAGAGTCTTTAAAGTAATTGAAAAATAAAAATTTCTTTTTATATTTTGGAGTTGAGCCAGTAAGAAACTGACAGATGGATTTAACAACTCTTTTTGGCTTAATTATTGGTTTTGGACTCATAGTGTTCGCCATTTTCGCCAAGGAAGGAGCAGCTCAGTACTTCTGGGATTATCCTTCTCTTTTGCTAGTTCTCGGGGGCACGCTTGCAGCCACGTTTGTGAATTACCCTTTCAAAAGTGTCTGGCGCGTATTTAAAGTTTTAAAAAATGTCTTCAAGGCAAATCAATTAACCTATGAAGAAATAATGGAAAAATTTGTTGATCTGGCGGACAAGGTAAGAAAAAATAGCATAATGAGCCTCGAGGAAGAACTTCCACACATTAAAGATACCTTCATGAGAAACGGGCTCGAGCTTGCCATAAATGAGAGAGATCCTGATAGGCTTCGCAATTATCTTAATCTTGAGCTTTCTAATATGAAAAAACGGCACCAACTGGGACAGGAAATTTTCTTTTACATGGGGACATACTCTCCTGCATTTGGGATGGTTGGAACGATCATCGGGCTGATTGTTATGCTAAAAAATTTCACCATGACTGGAATTAACTCAGGTGGGATAGAGTCTCTGATAGGTAGCATGGACTTTAATATTGCAACTCAATTTAAAGAACTGCTTGGCGGGATGGGTATGGCTCTTCTGACAACTTTCTACGGTTTAATCCTTGCTAATCTGATATTCATTCCCATAGGTGGAAAACTGAAAAGAAGATCAGAAGAAGAGCTTATGCTCAAAGAGGTGATGGTGGAAGGTATACTCTGTCTTCATAACCGCGAACATCCTCTGATTGTCAGAGAGAAGCTCATGACTTTTATCCCCACTCGTGAGAGGAAAGAAAATTTTTATAAATAATGGAAGAGCCTGATGGCTGACTCTGAAGGAAAGTCCACAGGAGCTCCAAAAGGGTACTGGGCTATAACCTACGCAGACATGGTTACCTTGCTTCTTACCTTCTTTGTCTTAACGCTAATTATTGTCAACGAAGCCCAGAGTAACATATACAGGGTTGTAGACGTGTTGCTCAATGAGACAAAAGTGGAAATAGAAGATTACCTCAAGGGAGCTAATCTGGGAAACCTTATCAAGGTCACCAGAGACACAAAAGGTATAAAGCTTCTGATGAGTAGCTCCATAGTCTTCAATATCAATGAAGCAGAGATAAAAGATGAATTTAAACCTATCCTCCGTGATCTTGGAAGGATAATAGGACGCTCAAAGCTGATGAATCTTGATAGATATGAAGAGCTTAAAAGATTTATAAGAGCTTTGAGACAGGAAGGTATTGAACTCCAGGTCGAGATCAGAGTGGAAGGGCATACTGATAACCTCCCTATTCGTTCTGGAAAATATCGCAACAACTGGGAGCTCTCGACATCCAGAGCGCTAAACGTAGTTGATTTCCTTATAAAAAACACCTCTATTCCCGAAAGGTTTTTCAGTGCTTTAGGATATGGTGAGTTCAGACCGATAGCTGATAACAGTACAGCGGAAGGGCGGGCTCAGAATAGACGTGTGGAAATCTATATTGACGCTGATCTGGTAAAAATGTAATAGCTTAGAGCCCGCTGCGGCAAAAACCAAACAAGAGTAAAGAAATGTTTCGCGGATTCAAAAGTATTTTGATCTTTCTATTGTTATTAGCCTTAAAGGGGATGGTTTCCCCAGCGTTCGAATTACAGAGTTTTAGCCCTGAGATTATCGGAATCGGGGGAGTAACTTCAGCAGGTAGCATGTCTCTTAACCCTTCTTACGTTACTGATGTAGGTTTCGATTTTTCGGCGAGCTATGTAAATCTTTATGGATTAAAGGATATTCAGGGAAAAGAAATTATAGCCTCCTACACATCGAAAAAGGGGTATTTATTCAGAATGCGGGTTGGCTATCTGGGCAACTCTCTCTACAGGGAATATTCCTACAACTGCGAATATGGTTACAGGTATAGTGATATCTTCTGGGCTGGTGCCAGCTTAAACCTGTATGGCTTATGGATAAAGGGATACCCCATGTGCTTCAGAGCATCAATCGATATGGGATTTACCTTCTCACTTACAGAAAAGCTGATTTCTGCAATTCTTTTTAGAAACTTTTCCGAGGCATTTACCAGAAAAGCAGGAAGTAATATCCCTGAGGAGTTTTATTGCAGTTTTGTATACAGTCCCAGGGACACAGGAAAGCTGTTTTTAGAGGTATACAAAGACGTGTATTTTCCGTTTAGTCTAAGGTTGGGGACAAAAGTTAAGCTTATAAAATTTCTTTTTCTCGTAGCGGGGTATCAACTAAACCCTGACAGATTTTCCATAGGGAGCATAATAAAGTGGAGAGGAATAAGGGTTTCATTTGCCTATTTCAATCACAGCATCTTGCCTGGAACACTATATTATGGCTTTGGCTGCTGTTCTCGGTAGCGCTGGGGCCAGATCCTGCATGTGGAGCAGATTACAACTACATTGTTGACTACTTTGAGAGCGACAAAATTAGCGAGACTGAGGTCGAAGATATTCTTGCTGAATATCAAGAAAATCCTATTGATCTCAGGAGATGTACAATGGAAGAGATAGAAGAGCTCCCAATATCTTTCGAACTAAAGTATAAGCTTCTTTTAAGTCTTGATTCACTAAAAACCGCCTCCACATGGCAGGATGTGAAAAGAATAGCAAGGTTAAACAGAGAAGAATTACAGTTCATCAAGAGCTTCTTTTCCCTAAGAAGAGAAACAACACAGAGAGTGAGCATTCTGGAGCAAACTTTTTTCAAACTATATGAGGGAAACAATTATTTCATAGCAAGAAATAAATTCAAGCTAAATATCTCGAGTAGTTTTCTTGATATCAGCTTCACGGGGGAGTACGACGAAGGAGAAAAGAGTCTTTTCGATTGTAAAAACATCTTTGTATTACTCAAAAGACTTCCTGCTAACGGACTGTCATGCTCCATAGGTACTTTCAGGGTGAGATGGGGATATGGGCTGCTGTACAACAACTCTCTTTACTCAATGCTGAGGCAAGCTGGGGCGAGGAGCCTAAGGATCAGAAACCCGAGATTGACCCCCTATTCTGGCACTGACGAAAACAATTTCCTTAGAGGCGTGGGGCTATTTGGAAATTTCGGTACTTACAACCTCCTTTTTTTTGCTTCAAGCAATTTTATAGACTCTCATGCAGAAGGAGATACAGTGATTAAGTTTTTAAATTCTGGTTATCATGCCTCAGGAAGTCAGCTGATCTCCAGAAAAAATCTCAGGGAGGAGGTTATCGGAATCGGGGCAGATATAAAATGCGGCAAGGTATCAGCGGGTTGTATGGTATCATTTGCCTCTTATAACAGGTATTTGAAATATATGGGCTGCTCTAAGCAAATAAAAGCTCTTTCATTTTATTGTGCAACAGCTGGTGAATTTGTAGATTTTGGATGCGAGATGTTGGTGATCAATGGTAAACTCAATTTCACAGGAAGTCTGGTGTTTACGGTTGAAAGTGCTGGTTTCGGAATAAGCTACAGATACTTGAGCGAAAACCATTTTTACAGACTCGGATCAACTAGGAAATATTTCAGCGGGTATAACTCGGATGAAGAAGGGATGCTTTATATAATCGAAAGAAAATTCCGGAAACTGAAAGTTAAACTGCTCACAGATTTTCATCAGCGTCTTAGTTATGAAAGCATAAACGACTTAAAATGGGGAAGATTGTTCTGCACACGAATTTGTGGAATAGGCAAAGGGAATTTTACCGTAGACTTCGTTGATGATTACATTCCTGAAGGAGGGTCTTTCAAGCGAGTGTATTTTAGATACAGCTTTATGCTCGGTGAAAGAGTTACCTTTGAAAATAGTCTGCGACTGAGACTGGAACATGACAAACACCCTTCCATTGCCATCTCTCCATATTTTAGATATACTGGAAGAAATTGGTACATAAAATCTGGAGCCTCTGAATTTCAGGTTGTTGACGGGGAAGGTTTTACCATTTTTGAATCTTCTATCCCGTATCATTTCGATTTTGCAAATTTGTATGGAAATGGTTATAGATTTTTTATAGCTTTATGCGGGCGTTTGAATGAGAATTTAGAGATTGCTTTTGCATATAAGGTTGGTTTCAGCTATAGTGGAAATTCTGGGGGCAGAAGGCTGAAAAAAGTAATTGTTCATTTATATTACAGTCAGTGAGGGGAAGTGTGCTGAAGAAATTTCTGGTAATTATTCTGGTTATTGCGGGAAATTTGTCCGGTGATCTCATTGAGATAAACATTCCGGAGGCAGGAAAGGATTTTAAGTTCAACATAGCTGAGAAAAGTGGCGTAAAATATATTTCACTTAATACGTTTGCAAAAACTGCCGATTTCAGAACATATTACCGCCCCGACAATGGCAAGATCCTACTTTTCTTGCCGAGTAAGATATTAAAGTTCACAGTAAACAGCTCTTTTGTCGTAGTGGGGAATAAAACCCTGAATCTCAGAAGCAAAGTCCTCCTTGTGAATAAAGAGATCTATGTGCCTCTTGAGAGCTTTTTGAAGATACTGCGAGATGTTAGTTTTAAACGGCTTGTTTACAGGGTAACTCCCACAGGTATGAGATATTCTATTACAAAGCCAAGGAGCGAAACCTTCACCCGGAAGGAGATAGTGTTTAGCACTATCCGAAAGATCAGCATTGAGGATAAATTCAACGGCCTAGTTGCTCTCATTGATGTGGACAGGCCGATACCAGACAACAACTTTTCATATTATTTCAGAAAGGGGGATCAATTCTACCTGACCATTTACGCTGCGGAAGTTGATACTTCTAAGCTGATTGTAGAAAATAGGTCGTCTCTACTTAAAACTGTGGAGTGTATGCAGTTAAACGAATCTGTGCAGTTCATTTTTAAGCTTGTCAGAGAATTTAACTCCTCGGATGTGCACTATGATTTTGCATCAAGCAAGGTACTGGTATCTCTGTTTTATCCAGATAGAGAAAGGGTAAAAGAAAAAATAGAAAAAGCCAGAACCCGGTGGTTTATAGATACAGTGGTTCTGGATCCCGGACATGGTGGCAAGGACCCGGGAACGCTGAGGCGAAGGGGCAGACTAAATGAAAAGGATATTGCCCTCGATATAGCGTTACGTCTTGGAAGGCTGCTTGAAACTAAGGGAAAGCTAAGAGTGGTCTATACACGAAAAACGGACACCTTCCTTCCCCTATGGAAGCGTACACAGATAGCAAATAATGCTAACGGAAAACTTTTCATCAGCATACATGTTAATGCCTGTGACAACAGGAAAATTTCAGGAGTTGAATTTTACCTGCTCAGGCCCGGTAGATCAGAAGAAGCAATAGCCGTGGCAGAGAAAGAAAACTCTGTTATAAAGCTGGAAACAGAAGCGGATAGAGAGAAGTACAAAGGCTATGATGATATATCTAATATTCTGGCGAATATGGTTTTCTCAGCTTACATGAAAGACAGTGAAAGACTGGCCGAAATAGTCTCGAGGAAATTCACCGAGATTGTACCCATGAAAAATAGAGGGGTGAGACAGGCCGGATTTTATGTGTTGATAGGAGCTTCGATGCCAAGTCTGTTCTGCGAGCTGGGGTACATTTCTAACAGGGAAGACGAAAGAAAACTCAATTCCCCCAGATACAGGCAGTTAATAGCACAAGCTCTGTACGAGAGTATAGTAGGGTTTAAAAATGTTTGTGAGAAGGAAGTAGCCGGTGGAGGTTAGAAATTCGCCAATAGGTGTATTTGATTCAGGGCTGGGTGGTCTGACAGTAGTGAAACAGATAAAAAAGCTCTTACCGAAGGAGAATATTGTCTACTTCGGAGATACAGCGAGACTGCCCTATGGTTCAAAAAGTAATGAAACAGTGAGGAAATACTCTCTGGAAATAGCCAGGTTTCTCGAAAAAAAGGGAGTAAAGCTAATTGTGGTAGCATGTAATACCTCATCAAGTGTTGCTCTCGATCTGCTAAGTCAGGAGATAAGTGTTCCTGTTATTGGTGTGGTTAAACCTGCTTGTAAGAAAGCGGTTTCCGTAACAAAAAGCGGCAACATTGGCGTTATTGGAACCAGAGCAACCATGAACTCCGGAGCTTACAAAGATACAATAAGCTCTATGAATAGTAAGATCAAGGTTATTCAAAAAGAGTGTCCACTGTTTGTGCCACTTGTCGAAGAAGGTATGACCGATGGGGAAATTGTGGAAATGGTGGTAAGATATTACCTGGAATCGTTGAGGGGGGAAATAGACACTTTGATCCTTGGATGCACTCACTACCCTATTATAAAACATGTCATTGCAAAATATGTTGATGGAGATGTCAGAATAATAGATTCCTCAGTAGAGGTTGCTCGGGAAGTTCATGAACTATTAAAGAGAGAGGGAATTCTATCAAAAGGTGAAACTGCAAGGGAAGATGCTTTCTATGTTTCTGATTTTCCCCAACGATTTGAAGAAATGGCGAAGCTTTTTACTGGAGAAAATCTGAAGAGAGTTGGAAAGATTTACCTTGAATAAATTCAATACATAAATGAATCTGGTAGAAAAATATATTTACAACTTGAAACCCTCTCTGATAAAGCCAGGGCTGGAAAGGATAAAATCGCTCCTCAGGTATCTTGGCAACCCGGAAAAGAAGTTAAATTTCATCCACATTGCCGGAACCAATGGTAAGGGAAGCACTTGCGCTCTGATGTACTCAATACTCAAAAGTGCCGGGTATAGAGTGGGACTTTATACCTCTCCACATCTTGCAAAGTATAACGAAAGGATACGTATAAACGATGTTTATATTCCCGATGACTTTATTGTTGAGTTTATTAATTCAACTAGAAAAGAGATAGATAAAATGGAGGCCAGCTTTTTTGAAGTTACAACAGCTCTTTCTTTTTACTATTTTAAAGAAATGGATGTTGATTTTGCGGTAGTTGAGACCGGAATGGGTGGTAGATGGGATGCTACAAATGTCATTTCTCCAGGGGTTGTTGTAATAACTCGTATATCAAAAGACCATGAAAAACAACTCGGTAAGAAAGTTCGTGACATTGCCCGGGAGAAAGCCGGGATAATAAAAAAAGGGGCAGAGTGTGTCATAGGGAAACAGCATCATATTGTAAAGAAGTTTCTAACAGAATTCTGCACCGAGGAAGGGATTTCGTTTTGCTATGCCCCTATGTACTGTAAGGTTTCTCGAATCGACTTCAGCATCGACAATCAAAAAGTGGATATCCATTTTTATAATTCAACCATCAAAGGAGTAAAGTATCCGCTTCATGGGAGGCATCAGCTTGAAAACCTTGCTACCGGACTTGTTGCAGTAAGTTCAGCTGAAAGAAGATTCGGGATAAAAATAGATAAGTTGTCTTTTCTGAGAGGCATTGAATCTGTTAGGTGGCCTGGAAGACTTGAGATTGTTCATAAAAATCCTTATATATTCTATGATGTGGGACACAATACATCGGGTATTGCCAGTACCGTCAGGAGTATGAGAGAGCTTTTCCCCGAGGAAAAAATTGATGTGGTTCTTGCTCTAAAAAAAACAAAAAGAGTGAAAAATATAGGAAAACTACTTGCAATTTTACGGGGTAACATTTACATTATAGCAAAATCAAGTGAGTTCTACAGTTTTCGGGACTTGAGAGAACTGATTGAAAAGTATACGAGTGAACAGAAACTTCTTTGTAGCTCAGGAGATTTAGGGGCATTTCTAAAAGATTATGTGCAAAACAAGGAAGGGATCTTGCTTATTCTAGGGAGTCATTATATTGCTCAGGATGTGTATAGTAACATTGGAAATCCTAACATTTGTCCTTGAGAGGGTTTAGAAACAATGAAAGAAGAGGTAGTAAATAAAATGGAAGATGAACTTACCATCGCAAAGTTGCATTCAATGAAGACAAAAGAGCTAATTGAACTTGCTCACCGCTATGGAGTCGATGGCTCAGGAGATCTAAGAAAGCACGAGTTGGCTGTCAAGATTCTGGAAGCGAGAGCGTTCCGCAGTGGGAAACTATTTGCTACAGGGGTACTCGAGGTAACTGACGAGGGGTATGGATTTCTACGATCCGAAAAGCAGAGTTACCTCCCTGGACCAGATGACATATATATTTCGCCATCGCAGATAAAACGCTTCAGCCTTCAGACAGGGCATATTGTATCCGGTGAAATAAGGCCTCCAAAGGACAATGAAAAATTCTTTGCTCTTTTGAAAGTTGAAGCGGTTAACTGGATGGACCCGGAAGTAGTTAAAAATCGTACTCCGTTCGACAGCCTGACCCCGCTGTATCCTATGGATAGGATAAAATTAGAAGTAGATTCTGACAATATTTCGATGAGAATAATGGATTTGTTGTGTCCTATTGGCAAAGGCCAGAGAGGTCTGATAGTAGCCCAGCCTAAAACCGGCAAAACTACTCTTCTTCAGCAAATTGCAAATAGTATAACAACCAACCATCCAGAAATAATTCTGATTGTTCTGCTGATTGATGAAAGGCCTGAGGAAGTAACGGATATGGAAAGATCAGTGAAGGCTGAAGTTGTTAGCTCTACTTTTGATGAACCTCCGGAAAGACACGTCCAGGTTGCGGAAATGGTTCTCCAAAAAGCCAAAAGGATGGTTGAATTGAAATATCATGTGGTCATTCTCCTGGATAGTATTACAAGGCTTGCCAGGGCCCATAATGCTGTCGTACCGCACAGTGGTAAAATTCTATCAGGTGGAATTGATGCAAATGCTTTACACAAACCAAAAAGGTTCTTTGGATCTGCCAGAAATATAGAAGAAGGGGGGAGCCTTACTGTTATTGCTACTGCACTTATCGATACAGGTAGCAGGATGGATGATGTGATTTTCGAGGAATTTAAAGGAACTGGTAATATGGAGCTCGTGCTCGATAGACGTTTGAGTGATCGAAGAATTTTTCCCGCTATGGATATAAACAGGTCAGGTACCCGAAAGGAAGAATTGCTCCTGACCCCCATGGAGCTCCAGAGGGTGTGGATACTCAGAAAACTTCTCAACGAAATGAACCCTATAGAAGCTATGGAGTTTTTGATCGATAAAATGAAGAAAACAAAGGATAACAGGGAGTTTCTGAAAACAATGAATCAGTGAAGAGCGAATTTTCCCTTTGTCAATTTGTTGTCCCCAAAATATAAATTGGAAAAGATTAGGTTTTTGTTTAATATAGAACGCAGAAGGGCAGTTTATTGGAGCGAACTTTAAGACTTTTTGGAGTTATGAATGAAGTTCAATATACCTTTGGAGCTCTTTAATAAACTACAGATTCCTTTTGCTGTTTTTAGAGAAGGAAAAGTTGTTCATATTTCCCAGCTGATAAAAAATCTGCTTGGAATTTCTCTATCGGGAGAGTACGCCGAAGTCGCAGAGGTGTTTGGAGATAGTGCAGCAGCTATTGAAGAACACCTTCAGGAAGTTCTAAAGAACTCTTATGCCGAAAGTGTGGTGGTCTGCAGCGTACACTCAGAAAAAATTCCTGTGGTCTTTAGAACTATTGCTGTCGAAGAGAATGGAGAGTTGTACTTACTATCCTTCCTGGAACCATTAAGCAATATAAAAAGGAAAATAAAAAGCTTTGCCTTTATGGGATGTAGTATTCCAGGTATTATTCACAACGTTAGCAATCCTATGACGGTAGTGTTAAACAAGATTCAGATAATGAAGATGAAGGGCATTGAACCAGATCAGATGACCTCTCTAATAACTGAAATTAGAAAAATCCAGGACATTTTTGATAATGTTAGCCTGAAAAGCATAAAAGAAATGAAAAATGAAGAAGGGACTATTGACATTAACATTATCATCAAAGTGAACATGGAATTTCTGAATGCAAACTCCTATGTAAAGCATAAAATAAGAAAAGAGGTGGTTTTAAATAACCTACCCAGAATGGTCAGGGGGAGATTTCTAGACCTTTCGCAAATATTTCTTGCGTTCTTCTACATCATTTTTAAAAGTGTGGAAGATAAGGGGGATCGATTTATACGAGTTGAAACAGGTTATAAAGATGGAAAGGTACACATAAATTTTTCAAGCAATGGTGTTTCACTTGAAGAGCTTGTTGAATCCGCAATTGAAAAAGTGCTGCTGGATTCAAACACTTACACAGGTTGCTTTGTAGAAAAGATTAATCTGGACTGGACTTTTGAAGGGTTAAAACACCTGCTTGATTTGTACCAGGTGGACCTTGATTACGGAACAAAGCCCGATGGAAACTATTTGAGCTTAGGGTTTATCGCTGAAGAAATGACTCTATAAGTACTGGTTACTGCAGAAGTTAAAGTGTCCACTTCAAATTTAGGTAAAATAACATTTCTATTTCTTGTTCTCTTAACATTGAGTACCTGTTCTTGTAGATCCCCCGACTATCCCACGATAGAGATTCCTGACTATCCATTGGTCCAGCGAATTTACAACCACGTCTGGCACCTGTTTCGTAGCGAAATTACTGATGTCTCTGTCAATGGAAAATCTACAAGGGTCCTTTTATCAGATGAGAACTTTATTGTTCAGAATAAGACTATATACACAGCTCTCTTCGGGGTTTATCATTTCAGAAGATCTCTCATAAAAGAGACTCTGGATCAATTCTATCGGGGGCAAAGGGAAGACGGTTTTATTGCAAGGGTCTACTTTGTAAAAGATGGGACACCTCTGCATCAGCCTTCTCGACAGGAGCTATTAATTCATCCCCCGCTGTTTGCCACGGCCGAGCTGAAACTTTTTGAGGTAACCGCTGACACTCAGAGACTGGAGAAGGTGTTCAAAGTACTTAAAAAGTATTTTCATTGGCTTGATCGCAACTGTGCAACACATCTAAAAGGCAGGAGGGTAGATCTGTATAGAAACTCCGTTCTCGGTTCAGGAATGATAAACCTACCATCCGGTGATTATGGCGAAGGGGCTGGAGTTGATATCTCCTCCCAGATGGCACTATTTGCCAAAGATATGGCCAAAATAGCCCGTATTGTGGGTGATGCAGAAGCAGAAGCTTTTTTCAAGGAAAAGTGCAACAATATCTCCAGGAATATTAATGAATATTTGTGGGATTCAGAAACAGGATTTTATTACAATGTTGACGAAAAAGGGCGTTTTATAAGATGCCGTACAATATCTGGTTTCTGGCCAATCATCGCGGGAGTTGCTAAAGAAGAAAGACTTGAATACCTGCTTTCAGCTCTCAGAGATACTACAAAATTCCTCAGGCGATTTTCGGTTCCCTCAGTTGCCGCTTCAGAACCTTTTTTTCATTCGGAGGGGTTTTACTGGCGGGGTGCTGTATGGCCTTCTATCGTTTATATGCTGATAAACTCCTTATCTGAATACGGGTACTACTCTTTATCAAGGGAAATTGCATGGCGGTTAATAGAGGTAATTTGCAGGGTGTATGCGGGAGAAAATCCCTCCGCAGGAAGAGGAAAAGTGTGGGAAGCTTACTCCCCGGACTTTGTAGCTCCTGCCACAGACTGGAAAAACGAATGCTTTTGCAGCTCCGAGGTGTCAAGCTTTGTCGGACTCGCTGCTATATCTATGGTGATCGAGCATCTAATGGGCTTCGTTCCGTCAGCTCCTGAAGATAAGCTCTTTATTCGTCTGCCTTCAAGAATGAAGAGATGGGGGATTAAAAATCTCCATTTTGGGGATAACATTGTCTCCATCGAGGTTAAGAGGAGCGCCGGAAACACTTTTACTTTTCATGGCAGGACAAATTCTTTTCTTAATCTTGTTGTAGTATGGGGAAACAGAAAATTCTTCTTCAAATTTGAAAGAGGGAATATAGATTTTACTTTAATACCCAGCTATGAAAAATTATCTCAACAGTGAGGCTAAATTCAAAACTTTTGACACATAAACCCTGCTGTAATTATATCTAAGGAGAGCTCTTCTCTGGCTTAGGTAGTGATTTCCCCACCCAGCCCTGCTCAGAAAGTTCGCGACGCTCATTATGGCATCAGGAAAAGAAAACAAATCAATCTCACCGTCTTTGTCCCCATCAACTCCAAACTTTAGAAAACTGGAAGGCATGAATTGCGGAAGTCCAAATGCTCCAGCATATGATCCCACAAGAGAAAGAGCATCTATATTGGTTGTAAGATGAAGCCTTATAAGAGAAGCGAGCTCGTTCTTTGCCCACTTACTTTTTTTCTTTGCTCTTTCCTGCAGCCTTTTGATCACACCTATTCTTGAATCATAATCAAGGTAATGATACTTTATATGTACATAGTTTTCTATTCTACGCAGGTTTTCCTCGTTCCCGGCTACTGCCAGGGAGCTCAAAACATTAAACACAGGATATCTCCCCAGTATTCTGCCGAGCTTGGTTTCGGTAAAGAGAACAGCCACGATTGTCTCTCTATCTACACCATATTTCTTCTCCGCCAGGTCAAGGTAGGATCTGTACTCTTTCATGAAATCTTCTATCTCATACACAGGTACTCGATCACGATAAGGGTGAGAAACAGGCGAGAGAACTTCTCTTGACAGATTCTGGTAAATTACCTGCTCGTAGAATTCCACCCGGGGGTCAGAGAAAATGGCCTTTATGGTGTCTTCGGGAAAACCCTGCTCTTTCAGATACACCACAAGGCTCTGAAACTCTGGTTTTACTGTTTTTTCCCTTTTCACTTGGGAAGGTCTCAGAAGTATGAGATACATCCCAAAGGCTATTAATATTAAAACTTTTATTTTATGTATTAGCTTCTTATTACTACGCATATCACTGCTTTCAGTTTGACTCCTAATTCTAATAAAAAGATTTTACTTTCTACTTGTTTGTTGTCACGTTTTTAGTGAGGCCTTGGAAAGATTTGATTTAAATCACAGCTCTGCCTAAAAGGTAGGCTCAAAAATCGCCTAAATTTAATTCTTCTATGGGGCAATTGCAAATAGTAAAGAGAATGCCTGGCGTGCCAATAAAATTGTGTTGAAGACTTAGTGTGTACATCTTCCGGAATTAACACCAGCACGGAGAAAAATCTTATCTAGTGCTTATCTTTTAAAGTTCCAATGCAGAGTTTAGCAGATTTGCCGTTCTTTCAATTCTACTTGATTGTTGAGAAAAAAACTGGTAATTTCTTCTAGGTTTTTTGCCGGAGGTTGTATCTAAGGCTTGTTATTAGGCTGAGTGTAAAAGAACCGTTAAAAGAGCTTATAGTGGCCGAATGTTAGGGGTTGGGCATTCGGTTTTTTGTTAGTGGGAGGAAAAGAATGGGTCGCTCGAGAGTGATTTTTATCATTGCATTGGTATTTGTACTAATAAATGTTGCTCATGTCATGGCTCAGAGCCAGGCCGGTGCTATATGGCTCTTAATTAATCCTGGTGCAAGAGCAGATGGGATGGGGGAAGCAGGTGTAGCTATAGCCAATGATGCCTATGCAAGTTACTGGAACCCGGCGGGGCTTGGTTTCCTTCGGGGAAAAGAAATTGGATTGATGCATACAAACTGGTTGCCAAATCTTGCTTCTGATATATATTACGATTTTATAGGAGCTTACTATCATGTAAGGTACTGGGGAACATTTGGTGGACATGTGGTCATGATGAATCTTGGTGAGCAGATAGCGATGGACGAAAGGGCAAACTATCTGGGAACGTTCGCTTCCTATATGATTGCAGTGACACTCTCTTATGGTTCTCAGCTAAGTAAATATGATGCTATTGGAGTTAGTGTAAAACTAATACATCAGCATCTTACGGATATTCTTGCCGGAGCAGAGAAAGGTAAAGGGTACTCTACAAATATTGGTTTTGATTTTGGCTATATAAAGAAAAAATTTATTTTGGATAATATGAATTTTGGCTTAGCGATATCGAATATCGGTCCAAAGATAGCTTTTATAGACGCGAATCAGGCTGATCCCATGCCAACCAACCTGAAGATGGGGATCAGCTATACGATGGGAGATAAATATAACAAAATTACTATTGCGTATGATATGAACAAGCTTCTGGTTGCTTCCTACCCGGCCAGGGATATTGATGGTGATGGTAAGATAGGAGGATATGATAAAAACGGTAGACCCAAAAAAGGAGGAATGTACAATAAGGATGGGAGACGTGAAACGGAATATTCTGATCCCTGGTATATTGGGATTTTTACATCCTGGATAGATGACTGGCTTTTGCTCTATGATTCGAGTGCTGATGGTATCGGAGAGAAAGATGAGGATGGCAATACTCATGATGGGTCTTTGAAGAAGGAGCTTGAGTCTATTGTTCATAATTTTGGTGTCGAGTATTGGTATTCCGAAATGTTTGCTTTGAGAGTGGGTTTCCTGTATGACAAAGCTGGTAAAATCGTTATGAAAGGGAAATATCCGGTCCCAACTTTTGGTATAGGATTGAAGTATGCTGGAATGTCGTTTGACTTTGGTTATACTTCGGGAGATCCAGGGCATCCCAGGCAAAATACAATGTTATTCTCGCTTAACATAAAATTTTAGGGTACGAACCTTTTATTGAAACGGTTGCTAAATAAATATAATAGAGAAAAGGTATAAAGGCTTCGTGGAGAAAATTTTAAAATGAAAAGGTATGGTTTTATTTTTTTGATGTTTCTATGTGCGTCAGTTTGGAGTTCGGAATCGGGTGAGTTACTCAAACCATTTGTTATGGTAGGAGAAGCGGGTTCGGTTAAGAGTACCGGAACAGTGAAGATTTGTGCATTGCGGGTGGAGTTTATCCCCGATAATGAAAAAGGAACTACTGGAGATGGTAGATTTCTCAAAGAGAGCAATATAGATTGTGGGTTTGTTGTTGACCCTCCTCCTCATAACAGAGAATACTTCAAGGATCATATCAGAGCTCTTTCGAACTATTACTATCATGCATCGCATGGGAGACTGATAATTGATACTCTGAATTCCGAGGTTTTTCCGGTGGAAGATGACAGCGTATATGTACTTCCGCATAAGATGTCATACTATCACCCTTTTTCCAAAGAGGATTCGATTGATATAAGGCTGGTTGAACTTTTTGTGGATGCGGTTAAACTGGCTGACGGAGATGTTGACTTTTCCAGATATGACCTTGTTGTGGTATTCCATGCGGGAGTTGGCCAGGATTTCAATATCACGCTTGATCCTACCCCTTTTGATATTCCTTCTGTTTATCTGGGACCATCGAATTTTGAGGAGGTCTCAAGCGAAGTTTTTCCTTATTCAAAAGGTGTCCCTGTTGACAGTGGGCAGACATTAATAAACAGGGGTATTATTCTCCCTGAGACTCAGAATCATCTGCTTTATCCCGAGGGCAAAGATATCTTTGCCGGTTATGAAGATTTGTGTGAGTATCAGATTGCCCTGAACGGAACTTTTGCTCTTATGTTTGGTTTTTACCTCGGATTGCCAGCTCTTTTTAATACGGAAACGGGTGAATCGGGTATCGGGAAATTTGGCTTGATGGATCAGGGTTCGATGAATCTTAACGGGTTTGTTCCTGCTCTCCCTTCCGCCTGGGAAAGAGTTTATATGGGATGGGAGGAACCTATCGTAGCTGAGGGCGATGTCGTGGTGCGGTTGAAACACGCAGAATCTGGTGCTGATACAACCGTGTGGAAAGTACCGATCAACGATAGAGAGTATTTTCTTATAGAGAATAGGTATTCGTTTGTGAGGCCGGGGGTTACAATAGATAGCCTTCAGTATAAGGAGTATCTTGATACAAAGGAGTGGCCTTCTATTTTTCCCTATATTAAGGATTCGATTGG